>CAYYLA010000060.1:0-12425 GCA_964441785.1 uncultured Candidatus Cloacimonadota bacterium
CAATATTTTTCCCCTGGAAATCAATGTTCTCAAGATATGTACCCGGATGAACCAAAACTGTATCAGAATCCACTGATGAGTTTATTCCCTCTTGAATCGTTATATAGTCAGCTGATCCTGATGGATTGACTTCGATTATGGTGCTAAATAACGGTAGGATTACAATTACCAGCAGTAGTATGATAAAATCTTTCATAATTTTCCTCACTAAAATACAGAGGTAGCACGGATGCTACCTCTGTATTATTATGCTATTTAATTAACAGCATTTTCTTTATGATTTTTGTATCACCACTCTCAAGTTTATACATATATATACCTGAACTAACTGGGTTACCAGTTAAATCTTTACCATCCCAGATATATTTAAAATTTCCAGATGTTGAAGATCCTGAATAAAGCGTATTGATCTTTTGACCTTTCAGATTGAAAATAGATAAATCAATCTTATTAACAGGCTCTGATAAAGAATATTCGATGGTAGTAGTTGGACAGCGTCCGGCTGCTGAAGGATTGAATGGATTAGGATAATTCAACGATAAAGTAATGTTGTTTGTGAAAGGTGTATCATTTGTATTTGAGCCATTACTGAAACTCACAATTGAATAATCCTGATTGCCAGGTATAATAAATTCTTGTTCAAAATTTCCTGATGCAGGATTAAAAACACAATAATCTGTTACTTTTTCGTTGTTACCTCTATCTACAATGAAATTAAAAGTAAAATATGAATCATTTCTTGTAGTCTCTTGAGGATAAACAAGGACTTGAGCTATAGAATCATCTACTACTACAGCTCCAACACAAAGATCACCCTGATACACACCAATTTCTGTTATAGAGGATGGAATATCTACAAAATCTATTGCTTCGTAATCAGAGGTTTCGGTGTAAACAAAAGATTCTGATTTAATTTTTTTTACAGGACTACTGATATTAAGTGAATTATTCCATTGAAAATCCTGAACAGCAGTATTGAACTTAACCATATATCCTTTACCATATTCAAGTCTTAAAAAATCAGGAGAAGTAGCAACAGGTATCATTCCCCCTCCTCTCTGATTATTGGAAGGAGAGTAAAACCAATCTTCTGATTTAACCTTTTCTACATACTGCCAGAAATCGTTATTCGTCCCATCACCAAAAGCATCCTTCATACTTTGAGGATATGGCAACCAATATCCTAACCAACAATAGCCATCTTGATCTGTAGGTGCAGTACCTGTTATAATGTGATCAACAGGTAATCTATCCCCATCTACTGTAAGAATTCTCTCTGCATCTGGTTTCACATCAACTTTATAAAGCCATTCACTACTAGCACCATAAGGAGAACTCCAATCAGGGGAGTTATGATAGACTACAGTATTTCCATCGTCATAATTATATACATCAATATCTGTAATATCGAGAAATGGTGCTATCTCACTTAACACTGTTGGTAAATCCTCTTCGTCATTGGTGTCTCTATCTAATTTGGGAAAAGATAGCCATCTGATACCTTCCTTAAATCTGTGGATATCGTAATCATGATGGAAATAGTAACATCCCATATCAGCAACAGTACCATCAGGATCAAAAGGTGTTGTTGGATCACCGGAGTCGATACAGGGGCTACTTTCGGGAAGATAGTAAGTAGGTGACTGAAACAAAGGATTTTGGGAAATGATATAGTCATCATCCACAACAGTGATACTACCATTAATCCCACTAATACCATTTTGAAGACATGAATAGCTAATTCCAAAATCATCTACGATATAGGTCGTTGAAATAAGAGATAGAGATAACATCGTAAATAACATTATAAAAAAGCTCTTCATAAGTCCTCCAAATACTTAAAATTAAGTTTTAAAAAAAAAGATAATTGTTCAAGCAAAATTTATTTAGCTGTTTTATTGTATGAACATAAGCTAAGTCAAAAAAACTTTTACCGGGTAATGGGAATTTTTACATAAAGAAACTCAAGATCCTTTCATGAAAACCCTCCTTATGGTTGTTGCATATATCAAAAAGCTCCCCGAGGCCTTGGGGAGCTTATTTTGTATGGGAGTTGTTTTTATATTTGTCAGTTTATTTTCTGTGTTCTTACTTTTTGCATAATTTCATCCAGTTGACTTTCAACGAAAGGCTTATTGATAAAACCAAAATTGACAGTATCATTAACCATTCGCATTGTTTTTTCATCTGAGTTAGCACTCATATATATAATTGGAATATTGTGCTTTTCATATAGTATTCTGGCAGTTTCGATACCATTGATTTCGCCTTCAAGAATTATATCCATAATCACAAGGTCAGGACGACAACAGTTACATTGTTCCAAAGCATCTTCACCACTGGCAGCAATACCAATCACATTGAAACCTTTACTTTGCAAAGTATACTTAAGATCTTCTGCTATCAATCGCTCATCTTCTGTTATGAATATGTTCATGTTTACCTCTTTAAAATACAACATTTTTAATTTACAACTAAATAGATATCATCATCCTGCTCAATAATCGTATAATCATCGTTACTCTCTAATATAATTGCATCATCACGAACTGATTCTATAGAGATTTTTGGTAAAGCATCAGGGTTATGGGTAGTGGAAAATCCAAGTACATTTAATGTCAGGGTTAATAACATTAATAAAACAATCATCATTTTTTTCATTTTCGTCCTCCTCTCTAACTATATATACGCAGAAAAAGGCGCAGAGGGGACGAATTCTAGGTTAACCCTTTACCTAAGAACGTGTTAGAGAGGCACTCCGCGCCAAGTAAAACTTATAAAATCTTTATGACTTTTTGTAATTTTTTTTTTTCAACCACCCTTCACAAAATTTTTTATTGACCCAAATGTACATTACAGTATTTGAAACTGTATGCGTATTTTTTTCCTTCTCATTTATATATACGCAAAAAAATGTAAGAGGGGACGAATTTACGCCTAACGTATTGTAAAATATAGAATTATATAGGAGCGTTATTTTTGCTTATAGATAAAGAATATAATGAAGTTATCAAAATCGCTTCATACAAGATAAAAGAGTATATATCAAACAAAGAAGATATTGAAGATCTCGCACAGAATGTTGCCATGAAATATTATCTTAATATAGATGATATTGATAAGAAAACCAAAGCTGCCTGGATAAATGCTACAGCTAGAAATCTTGCCATTGATTTCAAGCGAAGAAGAAAGAATAGATTCGCTGATAAACTGGCAAACTTTGATGATTATGAGGCAACCATAACGGATACAGTTCTTAACAAAGATAGTGATGAAAATCCTGAAGATATCCTTAAAAATATAGAATCTACCTTATCTATACCAGATAGAAAATTACTGCAGGAATATGCTAAACTTAGTAATCAGACCAAGAAATTAGCAAAAAGAAAGAAACTCAAATACGAAGCGTTAAAAAAACGTATCTATCGCCTTAAGAAGGATATGCGTGCCAAATACAATCTACAGAATGGAATCAAAGCATCAAAAGATCTTTTTGGAGCTAAATTAAATGAGAATCTGCTAAATTTTATAAAAAAGCTCAAGAAAGCTGTTGAAACCAATAACTTTGAATCAATGAAAATCTATTTTAGAGATTGTCAAATTCCTAATGAAATTGAGAATATTGTTATTGATAAAGTTCATACCTATAATGTTATAATCAGTGATGATAAAACCTTTGATATAACAGTTATTCAATATCTTAATGACACGTTTAAAGCTATCGTATTTAAGGTCAAAATTTACAATGAAAATTCAATAAAGATCGTAGATTTTCCAACGATACCAAAATATCAGGTTAGATTTAAGAAGAGAGATATCCCCAGTGATGTATATGAACAAATGATTGCAACTCGTCCGGACGGGACACATTATTTATCGAAGCGAGAAATATGGGATCTACTATATCAACATGGCGTTACAACCGTAAAATATTTGGAAAAAGAGGACAAAACCCCGTAATCTAGCAATGGAATATCAACTGAAAAAGTGCTTTAAGTCTAAGCGTTTTGCTTTGGATAATGCTTCAAAAATATATTTTCGATTCTTTGGAACAAACCATTGAACCAGAGCTTTCTGAAGTCGAAGATCTCTTCCTTTAGGTACATTTATCTTTCGACCCTGAAGATCCCTTCCTGTATAATACATCATCGTGCTGATAGTCATGGGAGTTGGAGTAAATTCTTGTATCTGTTTCAACCTGATGTTATGCTTCTTAAGATAGACAGCCATGGCGATTGTATCCTCTAACCTGGCTCCGGGATGTCCAACTATTATGTAAGGGACAATAAACTGCTTTTTCTTATTTTTATTACTAGCCTGTTTAAACCGCTTGTAAAAGTTCTCATATTTCTTGAACGATGGCTTATTCATATGTTGCAACACAGAGTCTTCTGTGTGCTCAGGAGCTAATTTCACCAGTCCCCCGGTATGATTAGCTGATAGCAGATCTATATATTCTCCATCCAAAATAGCCAGATCAAAACGTATACCGGAAGCAACAAAAATATGCTGAATATCTCGCAATTTTGTTACATCTTTGAGCAATTTCTTTAAATCCCGATGCGATGTAGAAAGATTAGGACAGATATCAGGATAGAGACAGGAATTCCGTGGACAGGTTGCTTCGATATGTTTTTTGCAGTACATGCCATACATATTGGCTGTAGGACCTCCAATATCAGAAATAGTCCCACCAAAACCTTTTGTTCTGGATATCAATTGCAGTTCATTTTTTATGGATGCTTCTGATCTTGACTGAATCGCCTTGCCTTGGTGTAATCCTATAGCGCAGAAATTACAACCACCAAAGCATCCACGATGCGAAGTAACAGAAGTCTTAATCTGTTCATAAGCTTTGATTGTGTTCCCTTTATAATCAGGATGTGGAGTTCGCTGGTAGGGCAAATCATAAAGAAGATTCATCTCCTTCTCAGATAATTTTTCTGCTGGAGGATTGTGTCGCAAGAAACGTCCGGCAAAAGGCATATAAACAGTCTTTGTTTGATTACTTATCTGGAACAATTTAGTCATTTGATAGAAATCATCAACACTATATTTTTTTGAAAACTCTTTAATCGTTACGTGTGGTTGATTTTCATCTATCTCTTTTACCAGTGATACCGTACCCGGAAGATCATTTAAATCGTTTATATTAATCTTTTCATCTAGATAACGACAAACCTGCAGTAATGATCGTTCTGCCATTCCATAGATAAGAAGATCAGCTTTGGCATCCAACAAAACAGAGTTCCTGAGTTTATCACTCCAGTAATCATAATGTGGGATACGACGAAGACTTGCCTCGATACCACCGATAATCACAGGAACATCTTTAAAAATTGATTTTAATTTCTGTGTATAAATTATCGTTGCCCGATTGGGCCTTAATCCTACTTTACCAGCAGGAGAATAAGCGTCTTCAGAACGGATTTTCTTCCTGGCCGTATAGTGATTAATCATGGAATCCATATTCCCGGCAGTAACACCAAAACATAATCGTGGTTTACCAAGTCGTTTGAAATCAGCTTCACGTTGCCAGTCAGGTTGAGCGATAATACCCACCTTGAAACCATGTGACTCCAGGTATCGTCCCAAAATTGCAACCCCAAAACTGGGATGATCCACATAGGCATCACCAGTTATCAGGATTATGTCAAGCTGACTCCAGCCCAGTGCTTTTAAATCAGCTGGTTTTGTTGGTAGAAAAAGTGATCTATCCATAAAAAAAGCGACGAGAGTAACCGTCGCTAAAGTTCAAAATTTATCTCTATTATTATGGATTCATACGGACAACGTTAATTGCCTGAATCCCTTTATCTGTTTCTATAAGATCGAATTCAACTTCTTCATTGTTTACCAGAAATTTTCTGTTTCTATCAGAGATAGTAACAATTGATTTCCAATGAACAAAATACTCAACACCATCTTCACCTAAAACAAATCCATAACCCTTGGTTTCATCAAACCATTTTACCGTCCCTTTCATCAAACCGTCCTTTTTATGCTTATTATTAGTCAGTATCAATTTTTCTTAATTTTGTGCAAGGATTTTTTCAAGAATAAAAAAATTATATGGTTATAAACCATGATTTTTATTATTATTAATCAGAGTGATTATAATTTATAGAAAATACCAGGGCTACATTGTCCTCGGAATTATAATAGATAAGCTTATTATCAAATATCTTAAACCGGATTCCATCAAGAAGAGGCTCATAACTTGCCGCAGGTACCGGAAAAGTAAAACTGTTTTGATAAATACCACCTCGAAACAAATCGAAAGTGATTGTCGACTCAATGAAATCCATTGGTCGTTCAACCCATAAATAATCTCCGTTACGATCATACATCACATTGCGCAGCATTACGTGTTTATCATACATTGCAGAGAAATCCCGATCGCCACCAAAGGAGTTATTGAGATTTTCTTTTATGTATTCTAACTCATCCGGGGTATATTTGGTTACCCTTTGGGATAGTCGAATTTCCTGAATCTTATCGTGGGTATCATCATAAACATTCACCAGGTATTGGTCTGTATCTCGTTTGGCAATATAGATTAATTCACCATCAGAGCAGATCTGAAGATTGCTGTAAAAGCCCCAATCCGTATCCTTATAGATTACATCATTAAAGGACCATTTTTCCTTTTGGAAATATTCTGAAGATGCACTAAAATCTGGTTGCATTATTTGAACATATTGGGTTAGATAATTATCGTTCATATAATCATCACCCTCTGATTCGATCATAGCAAGAGAAACAATGATTTTTCCATCTCGATAATCTGTTAAAGATTTTAATAATCTGTTTGATTCCCATTGTTTTTCATATTTATAGTTACCATCCAAATCGTATACCAGATATCTATAATGGCTAAAGGTGAATAAACTATCATTACGAATAAGAAAACGCTCGAGAATATCCATCTCTCCCGGACCTTGTCCTTTTTTGATAAAAGAGGTCATTAATTCACCTGTTTGATCAAATTTAAAGATTCTGATCATATCTTTATCAAGGATATAGATATTTCCAAAACGATCTCTCTGCATACGCCACATCGATCCAAAGCTGTTTTCCGATCCATCGACATTCTCATCAAACCCCTGTATTGTGTACAGTTCCGACAATAGTACCTCAAGCTCAGGATTATTGGGAATTCCATTATTCGTTACTATTTTAACACCATCGTTCTCTGTTACGGTAAAATTCTTTGAACTACATGCGGCAATACAAAGAATTATAATGAAAAAAGCGATACCCATAATAGATCGTTTCAATTTGCCTCCTCTGCACGTACAAATATATGATAATCTCTGAATCGTAAGATGAAAATCAGGGCAGAGAATGAACCTTTCAATTTTAATTTTTTTCTGAAATTTTCAACGCTTTCTGGGAATCCTCTTGTTTTGATAACGAGCTTACCAATTTTGTTTTCAGATAGATATTTTTTAAATCCTTTAAAATTATATTTCTGAACGTCTAAAACCTTATACTGATTTACCCAATCACTATCTACTCTGTCATTTCCAGATAACAGTGCGAGGTCAGGATCAATCCTTGTCAATCCAAGCTTATGTGCAAGTTGCGTAATCAATCCTGCTCTAATTACAGCAGGATCTGGTTCAAAGAGATATTCGCCGATTTCAGAGATTGCCTTAGATTCAGTCATATCAGAGGTAATGATCAAATTTTTATCAGCAGCAACAGCAGCCCTACCATAATGTCTGGATGCTAAACCGCCAAGGCATAATAACGCCTCTTTCAGCTCTCCCCTTTCCGAGATAAACTCCCAACTGAAAGGGATATCCAGATGAATTGCCTTGTAGTTAATTGCAGGTGAGAATTTACAAATCATATCTGGAATTCGTTGCTGTAGTCTGATAATATCATTCAAATTCGGAGAATAATCCTCCACTCTGATTTGTCTTTTGTTACTAACCCGCCGGTCTGGATCTATAAAAGCAGCTTCTACGTTCTCAATAAAATCCTCTGCTTTCATTTTACAGAATTCAATATTGGATAGTTTATCTTGCTGGCAATTATATCGAGCAGTTTCCAAGGTTACTTCATCTAGATCAACAGCCCAGACTTTTTCTTTTCCCTCTGCAATTTTGATAAGATCCATTCCCGATCCGCAACAGAGGTCTGCAATGCGTTTATAATCGCAGAATTTCTCTTTATGATATTCCGAAACAATAGTTGAAGTACTTTGTTGACCACTCTTTTCAGTAAAGAGATAGCGTTCATTATCAGAAATTTTACCAGCTATTTTTTTTTGGATTCGTATAGCGGTCAGCAATTCTTTAATTGGCTTGTCAGGATTTTTATTTATGAGGTTAGCAATGGAGTTAATGTCTTTGGGATACTCCTCTTTTATTGATTTAATCAGGGGGTTGTTTTCATCCAACCTTAAAAAAGAAATGAGTTTGAAATAATCCATACAAAATGAGCCACCTCATAGTTACGAGGTGGCTTAAAAAATCTACTTTATTTAATTAAGATACATTTTTTGGATTGAATAAATTGTCCATCAGCTTTTAATTGGTAGAAATACACACCACTGGCAACAGCATTACCGAATCTGTCTTTTCCTTCCCATCTCACCTCTTGAACCTCTCTATTCTCGGGTTCTACATCTATTGTTTTAATATTTTGACCTTTCAAGTTAAAGATCTCAATTTTAGCAGATTTCACGGTATTTTTAAGAGAAAAAGCAAATGTTGTGGTTGGATTAAAGGGATTGGGGAAATTCTGGTACAATCGATTAATCACGTCCGGTGTAGTAATTTCGTTACTATCGAGAAGGTCATTATCCCCATAAAAACCTGTTCTGCGATGATTACCACGATAGGTTCGCCAAGGGATAGCATTACCTTTTCGCAGTTTGATATCCAGGGCAAAAATACCGTGTGAACAACCGGAAATCACTTCATAATCGAGGTCTCCATCTATATCATCTATACTTGCAGGCGTTGTACCACTGAGATCAGCAGGTACAGGAGAGAATGGGAATTCAGTTCCATCAGCCTGTAATACATACATATCATTCTGAGAAGATAAACAGATAAAATCAACAATATCATCATTGTTAATATCAGCAGCTAGAGGAGGTTCGGAGAATAATCCACCAAAATCAACCGGCCATCCAGGTAACTCATCACCATTCTGTTCTATGATATAAGCTGTACCATTCTGAGTTACAAATCCTATCTCAAGTGAATCATCATTATCAAAATCAGCCAGGATAGTAGATCCAGCAATTTTGTGATTCAACTCTTTATCCAGAAGAATCTCACCTTCGGGTGAAATAATGTAGAGTTTGTTATCGGACGTACCGAAAACGATGTTTTTATTATCAAGAATTACCGGCGCCGCATTAACTGGAGAGCCAAAATCAATAGGGAAATTAGAAGCTATCGAGCCATCTCCATTTATCATGTATATCGTTCCAGCTTGTGTACCCATGACTATCTCACAATACCCATCGCTGTCAAAATCAGCAGCGGCCATCTCTGCTACACCAATCTGCGCCAACTCAACCGGGAAGCCATCAATGATATCGCCATTGTTATCAAAGGCCAGAAGATTCCTATCCAAACCAAAGCTCAATACTTCTGGCGTGTCATCGCCAGCTAGATTGCAAATGACAGGTGTTAGAATCTGTTGAACACAATCATCATAATCAAAAATCAAATCACCTGTATTATCGATTGCGAAGACACGTCCTGATTTACATGCAACCACGAGGTCTCCGTTACCATCATTTGTAATATCTCCTAAAGCTGCACTACGCCATATTTCCTCTTCAGCTGTCCAATTATAACCATCTATTACTGAAGCGTCATTATCTATCAAATAGGAGCTGGCAAAAACATCCAGCCCAAGAATATCGCGGGTACCGTTCTGATCAAAATCCAGAATCATTGGATTTCCAACAAATGGGATTGTTGAATGATACGGCCAATTAGCCTGATCCAGCGAAACATCAAAACTCAGCGAAAAGGTTTTATCATATCCAACATTTCTCTGAACAGGTGCATGAATTTCCAGAAAATATTCATACTCACCATAGGTGCAATCCTGCGGAACGCTGACAACAAAAGATCCTGTCTCCAGCGACTGACCGTTAGCTATGGAACCATAATATACGGAATCTTGAATAATTTCAACAGAATCATCTTCAAAGTATATTTTAGCATAGACATCGTTAGCATCAGCCCAGCCTTCAATATTTTCCAGCGTAACATAAAGGTTTATGGTTTCACCCGGGTTAGCATTTCCATCCTGATCACCCTGAAAATCATCATAGCTGCTTTCAACAGGTTGAAGGAAAGGGTAGGTTCCATTAGTTTCTTTAACACGAACAGAGGGATCGCCAAAACATACGAGCTCATAAAAAACCCAGCGCATAACACTGGAGGCAAGTGCTTCACTAACTAATTCTTCGCGTGAGTATTGCAAAGCATTCCCCAACTCTTTGAGATCCTGTTCGTAAAGAGCTTCAAAAAACGCTATATCATAATATTGAGATGCTCCATTCGTATTACCCGGAGAATACCAACCATAGCGAGTATTACCGACAAAACAGTATAATCCACCACTGGCAATTACAAGATTTTCAGCAACTGATTCTCCTGTTCCACTAGTAGCTTCATCAAAAGCAGCTGGATAACAGCCCTGAGAATAGGCAAACCCATATTCTGTATTGTAGTAATTGTGAGCCATAGTGCTATTTTGACCAAAAACCATGGTCTCATTTGAGTGTCCCATATGATTAATAATACTGACCCCAAAATTGATCGCATCCCTGACATTGTTGGAACTATATGTTCCCTCTCTGTCATATAGCGTGTTGATATGAACATCCTCATCGATAATTGGGACAATCTCATCCTTATAGTCACCGCCCCATGTTAATGGATTATTGTTGAGATTTTCACCAATCATAAGTGCCATGTCATCGGCTACAGAGATACCGTCGACATAGCTATAATTTTTATTAAAGAAATTTTGAAATTCAAATTGCTCTTCAGCAGGTATACGACCCAGAGCAACCTCCGGATACATATCAACATCATCGGAGGATTCACCATAAATGTTATTTCCATTACCATCCCAGGTTCCATCAAGATTACTGTAATAGAGGTCGGATGGAAGGGTGTAGTCTGTAGTGTTTCCAACTCTGCCATAGGTTTTTCGTATTGGGATTATTTCATCATCTCCACCTAAAAGAACATATTTTAAAGGGGTTGCAGTAGTTGAATAGGTTGTATAAGCATCCAAAATGAAATTCCTGATCATAGCTTGTAAATCTTCACCATCGTAATTTACATATATTTCTGAGGTTTGGAAAACACCAGTTGTAATGCCCTGATTATTTTTCCAGGTAACAAATTCATCAAACCAGGGAGCACAAATATCTTCAGTAATAATTATCATTTCATAGGGATCCGATTCGCTTACAATTGTTCGTGTTTTTGCAATCGCTGATTTATGATATGAGTTAATTGCTTCCACATTGTGGACAAGTGATTGAATCCTTGATCTCGTTTCGGAATCAGTCAGCAACATTTTATTTTGTTCTTCCTGCATGGTTCTATCTTTCTGAGTTATGAGGTTAACAGAAAAGCTACTATTCCATTGCAATTGCATTGTTACAGGATTATAACTATATGGATAAATATTTACCAGAAAGATATCATAACCTTTGGATCGTTGTGTTCCCAAAATATCATATTGTTCTTCCGGGAAAAAGGCATTTTTTTGATAGATTGATTCATCTCGTTGAGATTTTACTTCAAATGCACCACTAATTGGTTGTTGAGACGATGCATAAGGAATTGTCACATTGTCAATTTTATTAGCAACACCATTAAATTTCACCTCTATATCAATAACTTTTTCTCCCATAGGAACCAGTAATTTTACAGGTACAAATGGGATTGCCGGTTGACCGGGTATTAGATTCACAGGGAGTTCATTTTGTATCCCATCTCTTGTAATCACAGGTGTTTGTACATCAAACTCATAAGACCAAAGTATTATTGGTATTAAAAAAAGCAAAATTGCAACCTTAAATTTCATATATCTCTCCTACTAATTTTCCTTTAGAAGAAGCAATTTTCATTCCCATATTAGTCAAGCTCTAAATTGGCATAGATAAATAAAAAAGTCATGAATTTAATGTACAATAAATAATTATTTCATCTTGAAGAATATTGACAATTTTAACTGGGAGAAATTTTTTCGTTTTATCGGGATGTAGCGCAGTTCGGTAGCGCGTTCGGTTCGGGACCGAGAGGTCGCAGGTTCAAATCCTGTCATCCCGACCATTTTATTAAGCCTAAACCCGACTCGGGTTTACATAGGGGCTGTCTCACAACTATAAAAAGATAGAAAATCTTTAAAAACGACCTCTAAAT
>CAYYLA010000061.1:0-5509 GCA_964441785.1 uncultured Candidatus Cloacimonadota bacterium
ATGATATGGATCCTCCATCCGGAAGTGGACTTGAAGTTCACCAGGGGGGAGATTATAGAGTGACAACAGCTTATTTGTCGCGTGGTGAAGGGGCAACCCGCGAAATAGATGGAAGTACCTTTAATAGTGCTCCAGAAAGAATGAAAGATTCCTATCATAAATATTATGCGCATGATGTGGAATGGTATAATGTAGGTGAAGATTTGAGCCAGCTGGATGTATTGAAGACAAAAATTATGGAATATGGTGTTATGGGTACATGTATGGCCTATGATGGTAGCTTCATAAACAATTATATTCACTATCAACCTCCAACCAGTACGATGTTGCCAAATCACGCTATTGCGATCATTGGTTGGGATGATAATAAAAATACACAAGCTCCTCAACCGGGTGCATGGTTGTGTAAAAATAGTTGGGGCAGCAGTTGGGGATATGACGGATATTTCTGGATATCTTATTATGATAAATATTCCTGCCAGGAACCACAAATGGGTGCAATTTCAATGCAAAATGTAGTTCCAATGCCCTTTACTAAGGTTTATTATCACGATTATCATGGTTGGAGAGATACCTTTACCGAATGTAGCGAAGCTTTTAATGCCTTCACTGCAGAAAGAAATGAAAATATTGAAGCTGTTAGCTTTTTTGTAGCAACCGATGATGTTGATTATACTGTTAAAATTTACAGCACATTTAACAATGGCCAACTAACTGATGAATTACTTTCTCAAAGCGGATCTTTCCAATATACAGGTTTTCATACAGTCGACTTGGATTCGTCAGTAAATCTGCAGGAAGGTGATAATTTTTATGTTTATCTTTATCTGTCAGATGGTGGTCATCCTTATGATAGAACATCTGATGTTCCTGTTTTATTGGGAGCACGTTATAGAACTATTGTAGAATCCTCTGCTCAACCTGGTGAAAGTTTCTACAAATCAGGGGATCAATGGGTTGATTTTACTACCTATGATGATCCCTCTGGTTTCGATGGTACAGGTAATTTCTGTATCAAAGCATTAACAAATGTGGAATTCGCAGGCGCAATACCACCACAAAATCTTCAATGTACTATTGAGGATTTTAATGATGTAGTATTAACCTGGGATGAGCCAGGAAGAAATTTATCTGGATATCAGGTATATAAAGACGATGTTATGATTCATGAAATTACCGGAGCATTTTTAGAAACATTATATAGAGATAATGATCTGGATCAGGGTAGTTATAATTACTATGTAAAAGCGATATATGATGAGGCTGTCTCAGATCCCAGTAGTATAGTTACTGTTGATTTGGTGTTGCCTGTTCCGCTTAATGTAGCAGCAGACCCTCTATATCCAACTGCAAATATTCTAGTTAGTTGGGATGCTCCACAAGCTTTACGGACACTTACCGGTTTCAAGGTTTTTAAAGATGGTCTTGAAGTAACAGAAACAACCTCAGACTGGTTCCTTGATACTAATGTTCCTACAGGTAGTTTTGAATATTATGTGGTTGCTCTCTATGGCGATTATCAATCATCACCATCAGAAATAGCAGAGGTTGAACATACACCGACCAATGAGGATGAATTACCAATTATTACAGCTTTGATGGATAACTATCCAAATCCTTTTAATCCCACAACAGTTATTAATTATTCTGTTTCTGAAGATAATCAACAGGTCTTAATAACGGTTTATAATGCTAAAGGACAGCTGGTTAAACGATTAGTAAATAGTAAAAAATCAGCGGGTGAATATAGCATTACCTGGGATGGAACAACTGATAGCGGTCGAACAGTTCCTTCCGGTATCTATTATTATCGTATGAAATCCGGTGATTACAGGGCATCTAAAAAAATGTTACTTCTGAAGTAATATCGTATCATAGATTTTTGAGAGCAAAAATGAACAGCCCTGATATATTCAGGGCTGTTTATCAATTCCCCTCTTTTTCTAAGATTGATGTATGTCATAATTATTTGGGTGTTTTAATGATGTAAAATAAAAATTAGTGACAAAATTACCAATAATTATTGAATAGATCAGGTTGAATTATGAAAAAAATCATTGTATTAAGCTTTGTTTTACTTGTAACCAGTTTGGTGGCTGTTGACGCACGTGTAGACAGCCTAAAAAATAAACTATTGAATGCTGACTCCAGAGAGAAAGTACATCTTTATAATGAATTGGGAAAATTGTATTGGGGCGTATCATCAGAAAAAACTCATGAATATAGCAATCTAGCATTAGAACTATCCCAAAACATTAATTATTTAAAAGGTGAAGCACAATCGTTAAATAATATTGGAGTTGGTTATTATTTCTCTGATGATTACGATAATGCCTTGGTTTACTTTAAAAAATCCCTTGAGATTCGACGAGAAATTGGTGATAAGAAAGATATTGTGGCATCCTTAAACAACATAGGTATTATCTACGATGATTTGAATATGTATGATGAAGCACTGGACTATTATCTGCAATCCCTTGAATTATTTGAAGATATCGGCGATAATGTTGGTGTTGCTGTAACATTACACAATGTTGGAGTAGTATATGAAAGTTTGAGTAATTACAATAAATCATTGGAATACCTGTTACGAGCCTTAAAAGTTTACGAAGAAATAGGGGATAAAACAGGAGTAGCAAGTTCCTATGGTAATATTGGGATAGTTTATAAAGATCTGAGTAATTATGATAAATCCCTAGAATATCATCTGAAATCACTGAAAATCAGTAGAGAGATAGATGATGTAAAGGGTATCGCGAATTCACTGGATAACATCGGGATAATTTATGAGAATCTAAATAATTATGAGAAGGCTATCGAGTATTACAGTGAATCCATGAAGATAGAGAGTGAGATAGGTGATGATCTTGGTGTTGCAAGCTCTTTGAACAATATCGGGATAATCTATGATGAGCAGGGCCATCATGATATGGCAATAGATAACTACAATCGTGCCTTGGAGATGTATCGGAGTATAGGATTTAAAAACGGTGTGGCTAATACCCTTAACAATCTGGGCGTGGTTTATGAAAATCAATTGAATTACCCTGAAGCATTGAAATATCACAAAGAAGCATTGGAAATATTTTACGATATTGGTCATAAAAAAGGTTATGCAGCATCATTGAATAATATCGGTTCTGTTTATATTAAAATGAGTGATTATGTTAAAGGTGTTGATTATCTTGAACAGGCATTGGTCGTTGCTTCCAGTATTGAAACAAAAGATCTTGTTATCGAGATCTATGGAAAATTATCAAGTTATTATGAATCCGTTGGTGATTATCAAACCGCTCTCTATAATTTTAAATTATTTTCAGCTATCAAAGACAGTATCTTTAACAAAGAAAAGATTGAGAAAATTGCAGGTATGCAGACAACCTACGAGGTTGAACATTTACTGGAGCAACAGGAAAATGAGATTGAATTATTGACTAAAGATAATGAAATCTATCGGTTACAGGTAGAAAAACAGCATCTTACAAACTGGCGTTTCTATCTTGGTTTCATTATATTACTTGTTGTCTTTTCATTTGTCTATTATCGTTATAGAATGAAGTATAGAGCTAATCAAATCTTAAGAAAACAGGTAGACGAACGAACCCGTGATTTAACTATCAGCAATGTCAATCTCAAAAATGAGATTAGAGAGAGAAAACGCATTCAATCAAAACTGATAAGATCAGAACGATTAGCTGGTATTGGTGAATTAGCTGCCGGTATAGCACATGAGATAAGAAATCCTCTTGGAAATATTAGCTCTTCTGCCCAATATAGTATGCGTAAATTCGAGATGGATAGTAGTTTGAAACGTTATTTTGAGATTATTGTTGAGGAATCCAGGAAGGCTAATGCAATAATCAAAGGATTGCTGGATTTTGCTAATCCTAGAGAAATGAAATTTCAGACCGGAAGTATTGATAAGGTTATTGATTCTGTTTTAACCAGCGTTGAAGGAAGAAACAAAGAAAGCAAAGTCTCGGTGGTTAAACAATTAACCGCCGGTAATATTGAAGTAAAATTTGATAAGAAATGGTTGGAACAGGCTTTGTTGAATTTCGTATTAAATGCAATACAGTCAATGCCATTTGGGGGAGTTCTTACCATAACTGAAGAATTTGATAAAACAAAAAATCTAATCAAAATTATAATTTCAGACACTGGAAATGGTATTGCAAAAGAAGATTTGAAAAAAATATTTGATCCTTTTTATACAACTAGAGAAGATGGTGTTGGTTTAGGATTGAGTTTGGCTCATCAGATTATCCAGGATCATAATGGTGAGTTACAGATTGATAGTGAGTTAGGAGAAGGAACCGATGTCACCGTTTCTTTGCCGGTTAATTAACAGGGTGGGATATGGAAACAATATTAATAGTTGATGATAATAAAAATATGCAGTTCATTTTAACAAATATTCTTCAGGAAGAAGGATATGAAGTTAGATGTATGGATAATGGTAATGATGCCATTAAATTTGTAAAAAATAAAATACCTGATTTGGTTTTACTGGATATCAGACTTCCCGGTAAAAATGGGATTGAGGTTTTAGAAATTATCAAAGAAATCTCTGAGGATATTCAGATAATCATGATAACTGCATATGGGGATGTTAAAAGTGCAGTTAAAGCTATTAAACTAGGCGCATATGACTATGTTACCAAGCCTTTTGATAATGAAGAATTATTATACACGATCAAACGGGCTTTGCAAACAAGCAGTTTAACTCACGAAGTCGAAACACTTAAGAAAAAACTATACGATCAAACAGAACGTGAACGTGAGATGGGTCCAAGTCCTCAAATACAGAAAGTAATCAACCAGGTAAATCTGGTTGCTCCAACCAATATGAGTGTTATTATTCAGGGCAAGAGTGGTACAGGAAAAGAGGTTATTGCAAATATGATTCATCGTAAAAGCAAAAGAGCTCCTAAACCATTTGTTGCAGTTGATTGTGGTGCTATACCAGATACACTTGTAGAGAGTGAATTTCTTGGTTATGAAAAGGGTGCGTTTACCGGGGCTGAAAATATGAAGAAGGGTGAATTTGAATTGGCTCAAGGTGGTACGCTTTTTCTGGATGAGATATCCAATCTTCCTCTGGCTGGTCAGGCAAAGTTATTGCGTGTTCTTCAGGAACGTTCATTCCGTAGAATAGGTGGAGTGAAGCCGATCTCTGTCGATGTTCGAATAATTGTTGCCACCAATCTGAATCTTACCGAGATGATACAGGAAGGAAAATTCAGAGAGGATTTATTCCATCGCTTGAGTGAATTTAAGATTCAGTTACCCGATCTCAATGAACGCAGTGAGGATCTTCCTGTGTTAGCAAAAGTTTTTATGCAGGAAGGTAACGAGGAGCTGGGAAAAGATGTTAAGGATTTTTCTCCGGAAGCTTTACAGAAGATTCTTTCATATCAATGGCCCGGTAATATTCGTGAGTTGAAGCATGTTCTAAAACGTGCCGTTCTACTTTGCTCAGGTGATATGATAAAGGCTGAGGATATAC
>CAYYLA010000061.1:5519-7611 GCA_964441785.1 uncultured Candidatus Cloacimonadota bacterium
TAGTGGTGGTGAGAAAAACCAGAACTCTATCCAAAGCTTTATGAATAAGATTATTGTAGATGGGATGTCGCTCTCAGATGTAATATCACAGATAAATAGTGAGACTGAAAAGGATATCATAAAACGTGTTCTAACAGAGGTAAAATACAATAAATCCAAAGCAGCAAAGATTCTTGGCATAGATAGGAATACGCTATACTCGAAAATAAAAAATCTCAATATCCAATAGCTTGCTTATAATATTTTGCAATATGTTGGATATCACCTGCATGATTTGTGATAAGTACAGGCTTTAAATTGGGTGAAATAAAAAAAATATTTTCTTTAATTACATTATTATCATATAGTTATAAATAATTATTTCCCCCTGTTTATGAATTGTGGTATATGAATTGCAAAAACATATATCATAATCAAATAGGAGGAAAGATGAAAAAATTAACTGTATTACTCGTATCCACATTTCTTTTTATATCCTTGCTGGGGGCTCAGGATATAATGATGCCATCTAAGGATTCAAAATCCATTGAATTCAAGGGCTATGTTCAAACAACTCATCCCCGTTTAAGAGATCAAGATCCGGCTCCAAATTATTCCTTTATCCCAAATGGAAATGGCGAAGGAACAACCTATTTATATGATTCTTATTATGACTATTGTCCTTATAGTTATAATGGTCATAATATTAGAATTCAACCCGATATTTCAACCCCATACAACTTGGCAGCTGGTGGGATCTATGCAAGTTACATGGTGTCAGAAACCAATAGTGTTCAGCTTGATCGTCGTGCCTGGTATAGTTATATAAATCCTGATGGGACATTAAATACTAGTGAAGCTGTAAATCATTCAGGAATTTTTAGAGAAGGCTATACATCTCTTGCAATAGATCCGGTATCTGCAAATCCTTTCTTCGTCTGGCATGCAATTACAGAATCTGATGATTCATATGATTCTCATATGTCTTATGATAATTTTCATATAACAGGATCAAGTGGTTATTGGAAACAACCATTTATTTTGTTTGATAATCCGGAAGATTCTGAAGGATTAACAGGACATAGTGATGATGAATTTATCTGGCCAGTTGTTATGGTTGGTGATTCACCAGTTGAAGGACACAGAAGAGTTCATGTTTATGCTAATAATGGTACAGCTAATTCTGCTGACCATGGATATTATAATAGTATTTATGCTTATGCTGACTTTAATGCAGACTCTTTAATGTTTGAATCTACTTTGTCATGGGAAAAAAGAACCTTTTCCGAATGGGATAATATGCATTATAACGATATTGATCGAGTAACAAAAGATATGATCGTTAAGGATAATATTGTCGCATTTTTTGGCGGATATAATGATTCTTTATTTGTGAAAATAAGTTATGATTATGGTGAAAATTTTGAGGATTTCAAAGAACGTTGGCGTTTCCCTATTGAGAATCCGTTGACTCTTGATGGAGTAGAACACTTTATTGATGATGATGAAATTACTCCAAGTGAAATGTATATGGGACTTAGTAATGATGGTTGTCATTTTAATGGTGTTGTTACCGGATCAAATGATCGTTTGGTTTGGATGACTGGGACTAACATAAATAGTATAGAAGCAGAATCAATAAATAAGTATTATGCAGGACTGTTCTATCCTAAGGTTTTTTCGTTTGATTTAAATAACCATGAATTTGAATTCTATGATATGATTTTTACAGGAGCAAATCCTTCGGATGACAATCCAATGATACCATGGGATCTGGATGAGGATGGCGAGGTAGATAATTATTATGAAGATGATGGTGACGTGGTAATTCCTGTATGTATGGCTTCCTGGTTCTATAATTCAGATGATGGGTACCAAGATAGCTTTTTTCACGAAGGTTCATTTAAAATGGTAGCCAATGGTAACTGGGTTGTTGCAGCATGGCATGATTGCACAAAACACAGATGGGCTTATTGGGATGTAGACGGTTATGAAAACTGGCTTTACCAACCCGAAATTGCAATATCGATATCTGATGATGGAGGACAAACCTGGTCTGAGACACGCTATATTAATGCTAATCCCTATGATACGGTCGTTGATTCTGTTAATC
>CAYYLA010000061.1:7621-9745 GCA_964441785.1 uncultured Candidatus Cloacimonadota bacterium
TTTAAATGACTTTTTGAAAAATTATTTTTCCACATTTTGATTGTAATTACAATCCTGCATTGGAAAATATGCTCCCTACCGACATTACCTTTGGTGACAAAATGGAGATACTTAGCAATGATGCTGGAAATTACCATGCCAAGGTTCATATAGGTCTCTTTGACGATAATGAATATGGTAGTGCTGCAGGCCAGACAGAGAATGCTGGTGAAATAAATGGTGGTAAGTTAAGATATGCTGCCTTAGATATAGAATTTCAAAATCCATGGGAAGATCCAACCTCTTCTGATGAAGATACAACAACACCTAACATTGTGAACTTACAACAGAATTATCCTAATCCTTTTAATCCTACTACAACCATTGCTTACAGCGTGAAAGAAGAAGCCGAAGTATCCATCGATGTTTACAACTTGAAAGGACAGAAAATCAAGACATTAGTTAATGATCACAAACAACCTGGAAACTACAATGTAATCTGGGAAGGTAGGGATGATAATGGAAACAGTGTAGCAAGTGGTATCTATTTCTACAGATTGAAAAGTGGAAATGAATCCGGTGCTAAGAAAATGGTTTTAATGAAGTAGTTGAATCTTCCCATCTAGGATGATTTGATTCTATTTCCTATGTTGTACTCCTGGGAAGGGAAGCGGTTGAGGATTGCTTCCCTTTCTTATTATTTGATGAATAGGACTTTATTGAAAAAGGAGGATTTTTTACTTGATATATATCATTCATTTATAAAATTCGATTTAATATATAAAATCTATATGCAAGACGATTGGGGAGTCGTCAATATAGTTTAATTTTGTATAGAAATAAGGGGAAAAAAGTAATAGGAGGATATATGAGAATGTGTCGTAACTTGGTTATTGTATTGATGCTGGTTTTTGTATTCAATAGTATCCTGGTCGCGAAAACAATTGACCAAGATCCCTCTCAAGGGTTAAAAAAGTTTGATACCTCCAGAGTTCACAACTTTGGTAATATCTGGCTTCGTGTTAGTAACTATGGTTTCTTCGGATCAGGAGAGACTTCTCCAAAATGGCCATCACTTGAATATCCCGGTGGTAGCGGTGTTGATTACCTCTATCTTGGTGGATTATGGTTTGGAGCGAAGAAATACAGACGTGACGAATTGGGTCGTAAAATGTACTGGCTTAGTTATCCACCATTGGCAGATGATGATATGGTGGCTGAAGGTTCAGATGAATGGAATCCTGAACTACAGGTTGTTATCGATACATTAACAAGTATTGGTCTTGATGGGTGGAGAAGAGTGAATGAACTTCTTCCTGCTTACAATCCACTTGAAACATCATTCCTGGGTACGCAGTATACTCAGTATAACTATAAAGATGTAGCTGCAACAGCCTCTATACGTGAACAACGAAAAGGTGTTGATGATGATAATGACGGGCTTATAGATGAAGACCCCGTTGGATATGCATTCCCTTTCCGTGCTGCTGATGAATTGCCTGAAGCTTTTGAAGATTATGGTGGAGACTGGCTGCATAACAGTGAAGCAACCTATGGTGTGTCAACTATCGAAGATGAAGCAAATCAGGCTATCTGGTTTCCTCTTGGATTCCTCGATTTAAGTGATACATCTAATGAGTTGTATAACTTCTCTGAACCAACTAATGACGATGGTGATAATCTTACCGATGAAGACGGCTATCCAGTTTCTGAACAGGATTTTATAGCATATTATTATGATTATAGCCCGTTCCCTGATGGTAATCCTGATCCTGACAGAGATTATGGCTCATATTCGGGAAGTAATGAGCATTTTCCACTTAATATTCGTGTACGTCAGCTCAGCTATCAGTGGAGTTATGAATATATCAAAAATCTTGTTTATGTTGAATTTGATATTACCAATATGAACATTGCATATAACGATACCCTTTTTGATTGTGCAATGGGTATTTATATGGATTCTGATGTAGGACCTCAAGCCTGGGGTGCTACTGAAATTGCTAAGGATGATATCAGTTCTTATGTTTCAGGTGAAGGTTATGAATTTGCCTATACCTATGATGCCGATGGTGACTATGGTAATACCACAGGGTATGTGGGTTCTCGTGTTTGTACTCCTAATCCTGACTCACTGGAATTTGC
>CAYYLA010000061.1:9845-12420 GCA_964441785.1 uncultured Candidatus Cloacimonadota bacterium
CAACCAGGTAAAACAATGAAGATCGTTATTGCGGTATTCCCTGGTGATAATATTCCTGAACTTAAACGTACCAGTGGTTTTGCTCAGACTATTTACGGGCAATCACAGAATATTGACGAGGTTATCCAACCTGATATCTATAGTCACTATGATGCACCGGAACCACCTGATTTTCCTAAGATGTATGCAGGCCTGATTAATGATGGTAATGCTATAGATCTTTATTGGGATAACCGTTCTGAATTCTCAAGTGATATCAAATTTATCGAAGATAAAGATACCGGATGGCAGGATTTCGATGCTGATCTGGATAGTTATTATACAGGAAATATGGCAGATTATGCCGATTTTCCAGAAGAATTTAAACCACAATTTAATGATGAAGGTCAGTTAATTGTTAAAAATAATGCAATAGTAAATCCATGGACAGCTTATCGTATGCGTCATGATTTCCAGGGATATGCTCTTTATGGTCGTTCCGGCTCTGGATCACAGGAAGACTGGGGTCGTAAAGAAGCCTGGGATAAAATAGATACAGAGCAGGATCTGGAAGATTACTTGGTTAACTATAACAGTGACTCTTTTGTAGATTTCTCAGGAGATATGGGGATCGACAAAGATTTACCTAACAAAACCGAGGTAGTAGAGGCAGATGAACATTATTATCATTATAATGAACTCTATGAATTAGTGCCTTATGATATGGACGTAGATGAGTACAAATATGGTACTCCAATCTATGCCTGGGATATGGACTATGATACACTGCCTGCTAATGTTGGCCAGTTAAGTGATGATGACAAAGCGCTACTTTTCATCAGTGAAGAATTGGCTGCCATGGAACATGGTGAGGATATCTATCTGACACTTTACAGTAGTAATCTAATACCAATAACCGGTTTTGTCAGTGATGTAGTACTTCAGGACAGTGTACTTGTTGAGCAGTTAAGACAGAATAGATTGGCTCGTCGTTTCTATCATACAAGTATCCTTTATCCTCCTAAGGGTGTTGAATATTATGTAGCAATGACAGCATTCGACCGTGGAGCACCTGCGATGAATGTAAACGAGCGTCTTGAATCTGGAAGAGATGCTAATGCAAATATGAAGATCCTCTTCCCGGGTCCATCAGCTAAATCCGATATGGATGATATCTATGTTGTACCGAATCCATATGTAGGGCATAGTGCATTTGATGGTAAACGCGAGGATGATGATGATTATGAAAAGAGTCGTCGTTTATGGTTTGTAAACCTTCCTGAAAATTGTACAATCAAGATATACAGTTTAGCAGGTGATCTGGTAGATGAACTTGATCATACAGGCAATAGTGGACAGGATATAATTTCTATAAGTAAAGCTCTTAATAAAGATGCGGAATATATAAGTGATTTTTCAGCGACAGGTATAGAGCCGTGGGATTTACTTTCACGTAATAATCAGATAATTGCACCAGGTGTTTATCTGTTTAGTGTGAAGGATGATAAGTCCGGTGATATAAAAGTCGGAAAATTCGTGGTAATCAAGTAGGAAAGGAGGATAGAATGAAAAAATATATAGCAATATTACTTTTGGTAGTTCTTCTTCCCGGTATAGTATCAGCAGAGATATTCCCAAAAGTGGGAACCGCTGGTCTTCAATTCCTTAAGCTTGGTGTAGATGCTCGTGCAATAGGTATGGGTGAAGCTTATACCGCAGTAACCAATGATATTTCATCTGTGTATTGGAATCCAGCAGGTTTGGCATTACGTCCTGAAAATCAGGTACTTTTTTCCCATACCGAATGGGTTGCAGATATCCAACATGAATTTGTTGCAGCTTCTATGGTAACCAATTGGGGAACCTTTGCTTTCCATAGCTCAGTTCTTCATATGGATTATATGGATGTGACAACCGAAGAGGCTTTTGGTCCAACAGGTGAAACCTTTACTGCTTACGATTTGGCAGCAGGTTTGAGTTATTCCAATGCCTTTACTGATAAATTTTCCTTCGGTATTACTGGTCGTTACCTGCGTGAAGGTCTTGATGAGTATAATGTCGATGGAATGTCTGTTGATATTGGAACAATCTACAATGCCGGATGGCGTAATCTTACCATTGGTATGGCTCTTCGTAACTTTGGTCCTGACCTTCAGTATGAAATCGATAAGGATGAAGATGGTCAAGTAGATGAGGATCCATTTGATCTTATCGATAATGATGGTGATGGTCTTATCGATGAAGACAGGGAAGAAGCTGATTTCAAACTTCCCATGAATTTCTCTCTCGGTATTATGGGTGAAGTTTATAATTATGACAGACATAAAGTAATCGCAGCTTTCCAGTTGGATAGTTGTGTGGATAGAGTAGAGACTTATAACCTTGGTATGGAATATAAATTTGGTACCTTCAAATTACGTACCGGTTATCAGTTTGAACTGGATGAAGCAGGTTTATCAGCTGGTCTTGGCTGGTCAATTCCAACCAGTTTCGCTATCTTTGATATAGATTACTCCTACACTGATATGGGTGATCTGTCAGAAAGTTTTGTAAAATCTCCTCATAGAATTTCATTGAAAATGTTTTTTTAAGAGGA
>CAYYLA010000062.1:0-12366 GCA_964441785.1 uncultured Candidatus Cloacimonadota bacterium
AGCAATTATCAGTTTTCCAACCAGGTTTGAATCAACAAATTAAAACACAAATTTCTACCCAAATCTATTCATTGACAAGCTGGGCACTTGTTTTGTCAAATAAAACAATAATTGACAATACGGCAACCATCGTTGTCCTTTCATGACTTTTATCACAATAAGGTTTAAAAAAAAATTGATCCTGGATAATAACACTCAGCGTGTGTGGCAACTAAAAAAACAACAATTACCCGCTTTCGTGGGGAGCTGCTTGTTATGTTCAGCGCAGATACTTAATTCATTGATTTATTTCAGCAATAAACATTTCTTACTCTGAATAGCTTCCCCATTTACATTAAGAACATATAAATAGACTCCTGAACTTACATTCATACCAGTATTGTCATCTCCATTCCAAGCGACCTCATATTTACCTTTTGCGATAGGACCATCAACAAGATTTTTTACTAATTGTCCCTTCAGGTTATAAATTGATATGTTTAAATCGCAATCAATCGGGATATAGAAACTGATGTAAGTTTCTGGATTAAATGGATTTGGACAATTGGACATCTCAATGTAATCAGAACTAACAATATCGTCTTCCGAGACAGGCACATCACTTATATTAACTTGATAAGAAACCAGACCACTGAAAAAGAAGGTTGTTTTGGAACCTACATCATAACCTCTTTCAAACAAAATCGAAGTATCTGTATCAGTGATCGAAACAATTTGATAAGCCTTTCGGTCTGAGGTTATCAAAAAATCGTTGTTAGTGAGATTAGATTGGACAGGATTACCACTTGAGTTGATCATACGCATTATGTATGAGCTGGAGGTTTCACCGGAATTTACACACCAGGAAACCAGAAAGTTCTCTCCAAGTTTAGTAGCTTTCAGTCTATTATAATTATGATCATTTTGAATAGTTACATTATCCCAGATAATGTTTCCTTGCAGATCATAACGTTCCATTAAAATATTTGGACTAGTTTCATCCTCATGGAAAAGGTTAATATAGCCATCAAACAGGAAATCATGATAATAATAATCCTCACCTTCGGAAATGATAAAGCCATCTCCGGTAAAAGTGTATTGGCCAGTATCAGAAAGAAGTTGAAATGCATAGATTTTATTAGGACCGTAATTATGCCAAGTATAAATCAGATTTCCATCGTGTTCGATCATATCTTCAAGATTGTCTTTTGATGTGTTTGTTTCCACACCGGAGTAAGGCCAGTTGCTGGAAAGATTGCCATTTTCATCTATATGATGGAAATAGTAATTATCCAGATAGTTAAAGTAAAAATAATTTCCCGCTAACCTATAATAATCTGTAGTACCACCTTCAATCAAAAGTGATCCATCATTACCCCAAACAGGTAAATAATCAACAAGCTTCTGAGCTTTGATACTTTCATTTTCCAGCCAGAAGATATTGACATCGCCATCAACGATATCAACTTGCGGCTTAGTCTGGTCATATACAACATCAACTGTGATATTGTTTCCATTGTAAGAGTGTATTGTTCCATCAGGATTTACAATTTGCCAGCGCACACGTTTCAATCCCCCATTTTCCAATATCTCATCCCATACAACTATCACTCCACCTTCTGGTAGAGCTTTCAATGTAAAATTTTCCTGATGGTGCGAAGCATTATCTGTAATTGCTATCCCATCGTCAGAAAAATAATTCATACCATCTGGTGCAATCCGTTGAACAAAAATTCTTTTTTTACCAAATCTATAATCTTCCCACAAACAATAACTTGATTCATCATTCCCGATTAACTGATATTGATCGATATAAGAATAATTACCACTTTGAATTTCAATTCCTTCTTCAGGAAGCAACAAATTTCCACTTTCATTTATCAATTGATATTTCAAATATGATTTACTATCCTGAATTGGTTGCCACGTACAAAAAATCTGTTCATCTAATTCGTTGATTCGAAACCCTCCCTGTGTCCATTCAAATTGATATTCCAAAGCAAAGGCTACTCCATCATCACCCCAAAGTTTATTGCCGTCGGAATCTACTTTTTGTACGTACAGAGATGTATCATCGTTCCAACCGACTACACAGCCTTGATCAATGTCTGGAGCTATTTTTATATCCCAGCAATACGTATTACTTAATTCTGTCCCGTCGTTCCAGATGGCATTTCCTTCGAGATCATATTTTAAAATTTTGAAGGTGTAATCATCACTTGAGGGAGAATTCTCGATGTTGTAAGCCATAAAAAAGCTGTTGTTACTACCTGACAATAAAGTGAAGGAATTTGTGTATACTGCTTCACTATTGATAACCATCCCTTCTGATCCCCAATACATATTCCCATTTAAGTCAATATGTTGACCAATAACATTACTTTCCCAACGCCACCAGATAATGAAATCACTTGATCCAACAGCAACAATTTCTGGATAGTAATAGCTAGGTAATGAAAGAGCGACAATTTCATTCCAGAGTATCTCTTTATCAAAACTAATTCTTGCAACCATGAGATTTTCATCATCAGAAGACTCATTATAATTAATTATTAAACCACCATTATTATCAGATTCTACATCTCTAATACTTACATCTGAAAAAAGTGGATTAGGATTTGCGGCCCAGAGATTGTTGGCATTGTTATCAAGATTTATCCCATATGCTTCATGTGCTTCACTATTGTTATAAATAATATATGCACCATCCGATTCATTTGCAATGAGGTAAAATTGAGGATAAAAATCAGATTCCAGAATCAATTCATGATTTTGTGACCAAAGAAGTTGACCCGAATTACTTATTTTTTGAGCATAAAGACGATAATCATCCTGATTAATGAACTTAATCCAGGCAACGATAATACAGTTGTCGCTCGTTTTTACAACCCTTGTATAAGTTAAACAATTATCTCGGTTTTCATCAATCAACAGAGGTTGACCATTATTCCAGAGTTTATTTCCTGATGAATCAACTTTTTGTGCATATAGATTCCAAACACTGGTTTTTGTATCACTCCACACACTCACAATCCCGTCTTCTAATGTTATCGAGTTATCGAAAGTGAAATTGGTGTTCTCTCTAATTAAATAAGGATCTTCAGCATTTAATACTAAACTTAATAAAGTAAATAGAATTATGAATAAATACATTATCTTTCTCATGACAATCTCCTTTATTGAGAAATATGATTCACTATACTCCTTATCAAGATACCACTAGCACACAAATGTCACACCAAAGTAAGTTCATAAAACCAACTATGTTTAAGTAATAATTCAGCTATTTCATAGCTATCTTTTCTCATCTTCAAATCTTCTTTCTCACTCAGTAATCGTGTTACCCAGCTATACCTTAATGTCTTATCAGTAGCGTGTTTGTTGATACCATTTCTAATAACCTCTGTTTCAATCTCATTCATGGATCCACACCAGCAAATATTCATTTATCTTAATCTAAGCAATTATTATTAATTAAAATATTTTATACAAGAATCAAATATTTCAACATTCAGGTCAACCTTTTTTTCTGTATTATGCTATATTGTTGTTATTTATGTGTGAGGTACATGTTAATAATATAATCCTTCTTTGCCTAAGTTTCCACCTCTGTATAAAGCTACGGTAAACAAACAAGAAGACTGGAATTTAAAATTAAAGCCCAGTGAAATTTGCCTCTACCTTGAACTTCACGGGTCAGGTATGTGTCAGATTTTGTAGGACAGTGTCCTTCAAGAGCCGGAGCAAACAGTGGTATTAATCTGAATAATCACAAACAATCGCTCAATCTAACACACTTTTTCTTAAAACGCTTTTCCCTTTTCGAAGATCCTCCATATCCGGCAGCGTTTACTCCGGCTTTTGACGGATACGCCTTGGCAGGCAGGATGAGGCAATTTTTCATCTTTCATCATTCATTATTCATTATTCATTATTTTTCGAATGTTTCGCTACAAGTTCCTATGAATTCCTATAAATTCCCACAAGTTCCTACGAATTCCTACAAGCTTCTCAAGGGTTACTTTTCACTTCTCCCATCTCCCTTCTCCCTTTTTTCCAACAAACGATACCAACAACAAGAGCAAAAAGAACTACTAATAATGATTCCTTCAGATCAATCAGAAGTTATTCTGAGATATGTCAGTTACACCACTCTTTCATGATTTTTGCTTTCTGCTTTCATGCTTTAATTTTTCATTTTTAATTATTTTTTCAATCAAATGACATTCCAACAGGCAATGGCACTAATTTAGTTACAGAATAAAAAAAGAATGAGCACTGTAACATGCTCATTCTTTTCCCGACTATCCGGATATTCGGATCTATATAACCCCTCAATTCCTAATCTTGCGATTAGTCTTTTCGGGGTGTTTTTCAAGATGCTTATATCGCTTATAGGTAGCCAGAGCAAATTTCTTCATAACACTTTTGATATCGGAATTTTCCAGCAGGCTTTTAAATTCCATTTTCTTAATCAGGTCGGGATTAATCTCGTAATAATCCTTTGCATTGGGACTGAAGTAGACATCATCATCATTATAAGAGAGATCAGAACCATCCAGGACGGTATCCAGAAACCTCTTTATCGTATAGGAAAAATTAGTGGCAAGGTCATGCCTGTCTTCAGAATTATTTATCCTGTCGCGCATCTGATGTAATAATTTGTTCCCTATTGATACAAAAGAAATATTACTCATAAAACATCCTCCTTTTGATTGATTGGTAATTACAATATAATCGGATTATTTCATACTGCAAAATATCTATTTACACTTGACCTTAAAAACCCAAATTCTCAATGTGCAACAGAGTCAATAACAGGGGGCGTCATTGGATATTTCCAGATCAGAATCAGCTAAGATCATCATTCATAATTATTTCAATAGAAATGAGATAACTAAAGATCGTTTAGAAACAACAGCTGCAATTATCAAAGGATCTGGTTACATTCAAATAGACAGCATAGCCCGGGTTCAACGGGCACATCATCACACGCTTTTTGCTCGTGATCACCGCTATAAACCAGAGCTATACGAACAATTATTGTCGAATAAGCGAATCTTCGAAGGATGGGGACATGCCATGTCGATTCTTCCCATGCAGGATTACCGTTTCCATCAACGCAGAATGGAGCTATTTTCTCAAAATCCCTGGTACAAATCAACCTATCCAAAAATAAAAAAAATCATTCCAGTTATATTGGATAAAATCAAATCAGAGGGCGCAGTTTCCAGTTTGGATTTCCCTTCAGGGGAACGTGTAAGAGGTGGTTGGAATACGATAAAATTGACGAAGCTTGCGTTGCATTTACTTCATCTGCAGGGCAAGTTGATGGTGGTTCAACGACGCAACTTCAGGAAGTATTATGACCTTCCGGAGCGCGCTCTACCATCCAACCTGAACACAAAGAATCCCACCAGCACAGAGATAGCGGAATATGTGGTGGATAAGGCATTAGAAAATCTCACCATTGCCTCTCAAAAAGAGATCGCGGAATATCTGCAAATTATTGACAAAGCTGCAATCTCTAAAGTGCTTTTGAAAAAAGAAGCTTCCGGTGATATTGAGCAGATAAAAATTGGAGAAAATCCAAAAAAGAAATATTGGATGAACGGGCGTCATGCAAAGGGTAACATCAATGAAAACGAAGAAAAATTGATGAGAATCTTGTCGCCTTTTGATAACATCTTGATCAATCGAATCTGGCTGGAGGATATTTTCGATTTCTATTACCGGTTGGAATGCTATCTGCCAGTAGCGAAGCGACGATTTGGTTTTTTTTCGTTACCCCTTCTCTATGATTACAGTTATGTTGGTTTGATGGATTGCACATCAGATAAAGCTGATAATCTATTGAGAATCAACAACCTGCATATTGAGGAGAAATACATCAAGGATGGTGAATTTAGAGCTAGATTCCATCAGGAGCTCAGAGCTTTTAGTGATTTCAACACCTGTGATACTATAGTAGCAGAAGATACGCTATCCTATCCAATAAAAACATTTATAAAGGAGACCCTGAATGACCGATATTGATGTAAGAAATTACTGTTTAAGCAAACCGGGAGCCTGGGAGGATTTTCCCTTTGATGAAGAAACGCTGGTTATCAAAGTAGGAAGCAAAATGTTTGCTTTGATGGGAGAGGAAGAGCCCTTGCGTATCAATTTGAAATGTGAGCCATTGGAAGCGATAATGTTGCGCCAGAAGTATAAATCCATCAAACCTGGATATCATATGAATAAAAAGCATTGGAACACCGTTGTAAACGATGGTTCATTAACAGATGCAATGTTAATGGCGATGATTGATGATTCCTACGACCTGGTTTTCACGAGCCTGAAGAAATCCGAGAAGGAGAAGATTGCTAAAGGTAATGAATAGCTTGACCATTTCTTACTCCTTTATAAACCTTTGACGCAGGAGGATCAAAGGAGATGGATGAGAATACCTGGATCAAAATGATGGATGAGAAAATCCTTATACTGGACAATAATCTTTCCGAAAGTGATAAATCACGATATAAATTAGATCTTTTAAAACGGATAATTTATCGAGCAGATCAATTTAAAGATCAATGTGATTATTGTCTGTCTTTGCAGGACACCCTCAATTCCATTGTAGACGATTTGATAAATCTAGAGTCAAAGGATCGATCATTCAGGAACAATTACAACAATAATCTAAATGAGATTGTTAAACATTTCAGAGAGGTCCACAATCTGGTAGAAAAGGGTTATCATGCCAGCAACACGATGATTTTTGGCATGATTCTTGGAGTATCCCTGGGAATAGCTTTTGGAAATTTAGCAATAGGTATAGGTGCCGGCATGGCTATTGGAGCTGGTGTAGGTGCATCTAAAGATAAAACAGCCGAACGAGAGAATCGGGTACTATAAAACAAAGGGGAGCTAATGAAGAAAGCAGACGTATTTTTTATAGAACTTACCGAAAAGAGCTCAATAAACGAACGAGTTTCTGCTATGGATAAGTTATTGGATAAAATCGATGTTCGCTCCATTATAACCGCCTATGACAAAGTTGCAGTAAAAACACATTTTGGTGAGCAGAAAAACACGACTCATATTTCGCCCAAAGTAATAGCTTCTGTGGTCTCCAAGGTAAAAGAGTTTGATGCCTATCCCTTTCTCACAGAGACCTCAACCCTGTATTCTGGACCGAGGCAAAACGCAATAACCCACATGGAGCTGGCTTATGATCATGGTTTCACCTACGAGGCAATTGGAGCCCCCATCATCATGTGTGATGGATTGCTGGGAAACACCGAGATAGAGGTTGAGATACCTGGCACATTATACAACCGGGTAAATATCGCCAGAGATGTTGTGCAGGCCGATGCCTTGATTGCAGTTTCTCATCCAACCGGTCACATGGTAACCAGTGTGGGAGCCTGTTTAAAAAATCTTGGTATGGGTTTGTCATCCCGCAAAGGCAAGATGCAACAACACTCAAATATTAAGCCATCCATAAACGAAGATCGTTGTACCTTTTGTGGTCAATGTATCACCTGGTGTCCTGAGGATGCGATTATTGAGAAAAATGGAAAAGCATTTATCGAGATAGAGCGTTGTATTGGATGCGGTGAATGTCTAGCAGTATGCAATTTTAATGCAGTTCGTTATAATTTTGGAGTTCAATCTGCAGATATCCAGCAACGCATTGCGGAATATGCATTGGGAACTATCATCAATAAAGGAGATAAATGTCTGTTTATTAATGTATTAACAGACATGACAGCTCAATGCGATTGCATGAATGTAGTACAGGAGCCCATAATCCCGGATATAGGGATAGTAGCATCCTTTGACCCTGTAGCAGTTGATCAGGCTACATTGGATCTTACCCGCCAGGCTAACGATCTGGATCTTGGTCATTTATCACATCCTGAGCTAGATCCATCAACCCAGATAAATCATGCCGTTTCTATAGGACTTGGATCGGATAAATATGAATTAAAAACTATAAAATAAGGATTGGATATGATTTGCCCACACTGTAAAAAAGAGATTAATGATCATGATGTTTGCCCCTTTTGTCATAAAAAAATAGCAGAGGTTGATACATTTAATGATGAGGAATTGGATCTGGTAACAGTTTTTAAAACCGATGATCCTGGATTGATCCCCATCATCAAATCATTACTTGACGATGCCCACATTCCCTACAAAACCAATGGTGATGGATTACAGACTATCTATGCATTTGGTAAAACTATTTTCCAGGTTTTGAAACATGATGAAGCACTTGCAAATGAAATTTTATTAGAATTAAAAGAACATAATATGGAGTAAAGAATGAAAAGATTATTATTAACAATTGTTTTGATCATAGCTGTTACGATGTTATCAGGCTTCAGTAAAAAACCCAAAGAGATCGAAGCTAAATCGGAATTATCAAACCTTGAAATGAGTAATTTTGAATCCGGCATGCAACGCTTCGGATTTGATTTATTGAAGCAATCTGTAAGTGAGAAGAAAGACAATGTTTTTATCTCACCTTTCAGTATATCACAAGCATTATCAATGCTAATAAATGGAGCCGAAGGTAAAACCAGAGAGGAGATAGCATCATTATTTGATCAGCAGAACCTAGACCCGGCTGCATTCAATCTGGCAAATCAAAATCGTGTTTCAGCACTTAGCGCTGATGAAAGTGTAGAAATCAATATTGCCAATTCTATCTGGTACCGAAAAGAGATGTCGGTAGAAAAACCATTTCTTATGATCAATAGTGAATTCTATAATGCTGAAATCTCCGGCTTAGATTTTGATGATCCAACCTCTTCTACTACTATCAACAATTGGGTAGCTGAGCAAACAAAGGATAAGATAACGCAGATCGTAAAAAAGGAATTGGATCCAATGCTGATGATGCTACTTGTCAATGCTGTGTATTTTAAAGGACAATGGGAGAAACCCTTTCTGCCCAGCAGAACACGTAAGGCGACTTTTGATGATCGTATGACTTGTCAAATGATGAGTATCAAAGAGAGTTATCCATATTTTTATGATAAAGAAGCACAAGTAATCGATCTTCCCTATGGGGATGGAAATTACTCTATGCTGGTTGCGCTTCCTGATGAAACATCATCTCTCAATAAACTGGTAGAAAGGTTGGATGCGGATATGTGGTCATATTGGTTGAAAAATCTTAAAATGACTGATGGATCATTGCAATTACCAACATTTGAGATGGAATATGAAGTAAATCTTAATAACATATTAAAAAACCTGGGCATGAGTAAAGCCTTTGCTGCTGGAGATGCTGAGTTTGCCAAGATCTCTAAAGAGACAGAATTGTTCGTAAGTAAAGTTCTTCATAAAACCTATTTGAAAGTGGATGAAGAGGGCACTGAAGCTGCAGCAGTTACCTCTGTAGGCATGGAAACAACCTCAATTAAACCGGCCGGCTTTATCATGAATGTTAATAGACCATTTATCTGCATAATCCATCAAAAGGGCGACATCTTGTTCATGGGATTAATCAATAATCCTGAAATAAAAGAGTAGGTTATGAAAAAGAAAATTCTATGGCTAATCATTGTAGTTTTATCGTTTTCGATATTATCAGCAGCAAATAGTAAAAGTTTTAAAATCACCACTGTTGATATCGAAGCACAATTGAATAGTGATGGTTCTATGCAGGTAGAAGAAGCCAGAACTTACTCATTCAGAGGAAAATACAGTTTTGCCTATCGAACAATGCCACTTGATGGTCCTACCAGATTCAGTGATTTTAAGATTATCGAAAATGGTGAAACCTATGTATTGGCAGACACAAAAGAACCTGGGACATATCAGATTTACGAGGATGATGGAAACACAATTATAAAATGGTTTTACAAAGCCCGGAATGAGGAAAAAACCTTCCTTTTCAGTTATCGAGTAGATGGTGCCATCAAGCGCTATGAGGATGTTGCTGTATTGTATTATCAATTCATCAGCTCTGAATGGAGAAAAAAACAGAGAAATATAAATCTGCGCATAATACCACCGGAAGAGGGACATTATGGAAGTATCAGACATTGGCTTCACGGTCCGCTCTGGGGTGAATCCAAACTGGAGTATAATGGTGAGATTCTGGCTTGGGCAGATTATGTTCGTTCCAGACAATTCTTTGAGATCCGGGCATTGTATCCTCAAGAGCTCTTCCCGGGGTTAATTAAGCAAAACGATTATGTTGAAGGCTCAATTATTCAAGAAGAAACTAAATGGGTAGAAGAGAGTAACAGATTAAGGGAAGAGTATCGCGTAAAAATGGAAAAAAGGGCTAAGCGTGAAGCTGTTGGCCGGAAATTTCTTCCCTGGTTAGCTTTGCTTTTTCTCGCTTATCCTATCCATCTGTTTAATAAATTTGGTAAACGTGAAAAGGTTAATGTACCAGAAGGGATAATATCAGAAAAACCTGATGATCTGTCTCCCGCTTTAGTCTCATATCTTATGAATAGTAGATCTATTTATGGCTCGGCTTTTACGGCAACTATCTTTAACCTTGCTGTTCGTAAATACATTACTATTGTAGAGGAGCAGATTGAAAAAAAATCTGGCAAGATCAAATCTGTCTATAACCTGCATCTTAATAGAGAATTTGTAGAAGAAAATCGCTCACAATTAAAGGATTATGAAAACGATATCATTGAATTCATCTTTACTGAGCTATCGGAAGGATTAGACAATATTGCCATCAAACAATTACAGAAAAAGCAGAGCAAAGTAACCAAGTTTTTTAATAAATGGACCAAGGTCGTTGCAGAAGAAGCTAAAACCTATGAATGGTATGATAGAAGAAGCATCAAAGGTGGCAATATTACAGCGATTGTTGCGGGAATCTATCTACTTTTGGGCATACCCCTAATCTTCTATTTCGGGGTAGCTGGTATCTATATTCTTGGCGTTTCCATAATCAGTTTTATCGTTGCATTATGTATTCCTCATCTAACTATTGAAGGTTGTTTGCAAAAAAAACAATGGAAAGCCTTTAAGCGATTTATGACCAAGAAACAATATAAGAACTTTGATACTGAAGATCTGTTGAATAATCTCAACGATCTCTTTGTCTTTGGCGTTGTGTTTGGATTAAGCAATAAATTCAATCGCGATTTGGCAGGTTTTATCCCGGAATCGGGTCATATTAACTATGTCTATTGGTATATAATTCATGGTTCTGGTAATCATCAGTCCAAAACATTTAACGCAGATAGCTTTAGTAAATCATTTTCCACTATGGTAACATCAACCAATGGAGCGCTGAGTTCTTCTACCGGAAGCGGTGGTGGTGGATCTGTCGGTGGAGGTGGTGGTGCGTCCAGCGGTGGTGGTGGAGCAGGTTAATGCCTAATAGACATGGCATTTTCTGTCTGGAAGGTCTATGGCACGAGGATCTCAGAAAACGATCTACAGTTAGACCAATCCTGGAGTTGCTTAACCTCAACTCTGAGATCCCCTTTATCCACGCTGATTGTGCTACTGAAAGTGAACTTGAGTTTTATCTGCAGCGTTGGCTGAAATCGGAATATAATCGTTATCCAATATTATACCTCGCTTTTCATGGTAAAGAGCATGGAATCTGGATTTCGGAATCATTCTACACTCTTGATCAGATCAGTGAGATTCTAAAAGGACACTGCAAAAACAGATTTATTATTTTTGCATCCTGCAGTACAGTTAATATCGATAAACGCTATCTGAAGAAGTTTCTAAAGCAAACTGCTGCTCTGGCAATCTGCGGCTACAAACTTATTGTACCCTGGCTTGAATCAACAGCATTTGAATTGATGCTTCTGGGAACGCTTCAAAACAACAGTATGGACGGAAGGGGAATCAAAGCAATTCAGAAAAATATTTTATCTATATCTGAGATTTTCCCGGGATTGCAATTCAATATTTTGACACAGGAAGATTTATAAAAGAAAGGATCCATTATGAAGAATTTTATTATACTTTGTTTAGCTCTGTTAATCATCACACAATTGGTTTCTTTAGAGCCACCAGTTGTAGAAGAAAAACCGGATACTATTCGCATCCATAATCATGTTTTAATCGATCAGTATAGTTGGTTGAAAGATAAGTCCAGAGAAAATCCTGAAATACGATCTATCATCCAGACAGAAAATGATTATGCGCATGCAATTATGAAATCCACAACAGATCTGCAGAATCTTCTTTATGATGAATACATGGATCGAATTGAACTCCTTAATGAATCAATACCAGTAAAACAGGATAGCTTCTTCTATTATTCCCGATTGGAACCAGATAAACAATACTATGTGCATTGTCGTAAAAAACACTCTCTCTTAAATAATGAAGAGATTTATTTTGATGAGAATGAATTTGCTGGAGATTCCAAATTTTTCTCGATCTATGATC
>CAYYLA010000063.1:0-12111 GCA_964441785.1 uncultured Candidatus Cloacimonadota bacterium
AATATTCAATTTCTTATACAGTCAGGAGATCCTACCTTCAAGCATTTCTGAGTTTGAAATACTATTCCGGGATTTCATCCTTGAAAAAGGTGTTTTTTATAGTGAATTGCCCAACAGGTTAACTAAACAACAATTCTCTGTTCTAAAGGGATTTGCAAAATCAAGTATCATAGAAAGCCCAACCTCCGCAGATTTCATGGAACTTTCAAAAACTAAAAGTCCCAGCAGCATGCACAGAATTATTAGTTCACTATTGGCCAAGCATCTGATTATTAAAGAGGAAGGAAAACTCAGAATGTATGATGTTTTTCTTGAGCATTACCTGAGATATGCGTTATAAAAAGAGACAACCTGTCATCTGAACAAGTTGTCTCGCTGAGTAAGGCCATTGTGAACGAGTTGAGAACTTACTTTGAGCAGGAACCAGAGGGTAACCTATGCGATTTTTTGCCTTAAGAATGGCTTTGAGGGGCGAGTTGAGCCATGATTTTGGCTTACAGCCTGTAATTTTGGGTAGCCCCCATAATTTAGGACCAGGTTTACGAACCGCATTAAGCATAGTATTATAATAAGTTTGCTTTGAGCTGCGCCCTCAGGCCTGGCAGAGCCAGTCAGGGTAGACATGTCTTTTTCTGCGCGAGGGCCAAAAATCTTAATAAGGGAGAGTTTTGCTCTTTTCAAAAAGTTAGTGCCCGCTAGGGCGTGCTTTTTGAAAAGTGCAAATACAGAAAGAAATATTAGGGATAGTTAGTTTTAGGATGATTTGATGAATATTTTAGCAGTTAATTTAGAGAATATTCGCATATATTTTTGAAACAAAAGATCAATATATAAACAAGTTACTGCGAATTATGGGTTGTGAATCGAACTTCAGCAGAATTTACAAAGAATTAATTAGTGAGGATGCCTCAATCTGGTTCGTTGAAGATTCCTCAGAACTTTTCTTTATGATTAAGGCCCCGATTAACACTGTTAAAGCAATAATTGAAGGTTGCAGGATTGAACTACTAATAGGGAAAGATACCAACTTAGGAAAAACTGTCATACATACTGGGATAAGGGTCTATGATGACCCTAATCATTGTTTACTACTGACAGGTACTAATCGTCATTTAGAAGATAATCAATCTTTAATCAAGGTTCTTGAGCAGCAATCATGCACTGTAGGTCTATATAACGAAATTGGCATATGTGTATCTACTTCTATTTTGAATATTAATGAAAAAAACGGGAAAATTGCTCTAAACTTTATCGGGAATATTAGTGAATTATACACTGGAGAATTTGATAATCGAATTAAGAAGTCGTTAGACTGTTTTGACTATACTTTAGATCCATCTCGAAACTTCAAGGAGCCTTATAAAATTGATGTAATCAAATTTGATTGTGTTTTTAATACTTGGAATCCCACATTAAACCACTTTGTTGGATTAAATGAACAAGAGGAAACAATAATTAACCAGAAAGAAGAAGGTCAAACACTTGAAAAACATGTTTGGTTCCCTATTGAAAATATTTTCAATTTCGGGATTTATAAGAACCCAAAATATAAAACTCCTCATGGAGAGAAAGAGATGACTGACATTTTAGCTTCATACGATTTAGGACTATTTCTAATTGAAACTAAATCACTATCTGTATTCTTCAGTAAGGATGGAATTACCATGGATAAAAAGGTTGTCAAGCTTAAGAAACATATCCAAAAAGGTATTAATCAATTAGTAGGCGCGAAGAATAACATACTTAAAGGAACAGAAATATTTAATTCAAATAGTGACGTAATAGATATCAATAGGAATACAATCCCTCATTGTATTGTAATTGTCTCTGAGCTACTCCCATTTGGAGACTGGAAAGACATAGAAGATCAAATACTTAAAACGATGAAAGAGGAAAGTATCTTCCTGAATGTTATGGATTTTCGTGAATTTATGAACATCGTTAAAAATTCAAAAGGGAGTAAAGAACATCTAGACTATTATCTTATTCGGAGAGCTGAAGGATTTATTAAAACAAAAAGTATCCATATGAGAGTTAATATAACTCGCGAAACGATATAATTAAATGTCTAGGTCACGGTTTTTGCAACCGCTACACAAATAGGAATAGAGCACAACAATTTATATCTTAGAATCTCGAAAAGTCTTTAAAACCAATATTTAACCAGGACAGTTATCGGCATGATTGGAAAATGTTCATATAGGAATGTTACATACATAAACGTACTCCAAATCGGCTCACCCGCCGCTTTTACCTAGTGAATCCTCTTGTTGACCGATAACTGTAATTGAATCTTGAGCATGAGAATAGAAGTTAAAGAAGCCATAGAAAGATTAAAAAAACTAGATCTTTCTACATATCCTTTTGGAGAGATAACCACGCAATTAAATAATGTTGGTGTCATTGGATATATGGAAGTAGCTCTTCATCCAGGAAAAAACATCTACAGAGCACGATTAAATAACAACGATGAACAATTCTTCTCAAAATGCCAATTAACTTATAAACCACAGCAATATAATAAAACATGTCAAAGAGCAAGTACCCCAAACTTTACAATGTTCTATGGATCTCTTCTTCCCGAAGATCTTATTGAAGGGGATCTGAACATTGTAAGAGCTGTACCATCTTATGAAGCAGTACCATGGTTGAGAGATAAAAACAGTAAGGGTATGAAGCGAATAACCTATACTAAATGGACGGTATTAGAAGATGTTAAGTTAATCGCATTATTACAGCACGATAAATTTTATGATAAAAGTTCATATACGAAAAAGCTGATGGATGATTTTAATACTTTCCTAAATATCAATAAAGCTAATAGGGAAGAAACTATTAAATTCACATCTTTCATATCTGGCGAGTTCGCCAAGGAAGTTGATAGTAGTCAGGACTATAATTATCTTATTTCTGCAGCATTCACGAAAATCATATTAGATAAAGGATATGATGGCGTTTTATATCCTAGTGTTAGATTGGATGGAAAAGGCTTTAATGTTGCTCTTACTCCTATAGCCACAGACACAAAGCTCCAATTAGATGTAGTAATGGAATGCACTGCATATAAACTGTTTGAAAAAACGGTGCTAGATAACGAGCTCCAAGCTGAGCTATATCCCAATCAAACACATTTTGAGTATACAAAAGTAGATGATGAGTTTCATGCAGGACAGAATGAGTGCCTAAAAGCTCTTGGAGTTAATTCAATTAAAGAATTAACTAATTCATAGTTAATAATGAAGCCGAAATACAAAACATTCGAATACTTTTCAAGCTCTCTTTTGGATCCATTATATTCTGTATATAGAGTGTTGGATGATAAGGCCCATAAGTTAAATGGAAGCCTAGCAGATGATTTGAATTCTATAAGTCCTGAGGAATTAGATAGGTATTTTGAAGAGAATAATATGGACCATTATGTACGGTCAATTCAAAATCGAGATCTGGAGAGAAGAGCATTTTTTTACGTAAAAGAATTGTGGAAATTGATACCGGAATTACGAATACATGAATTATTATCAGAGGAAGAAAGACCAAAACCATATAACTCCCCTAATCTAGGTAACTTAGTATTAGATAAGAACAAGCTTGTCAATATACTTGATTTTGAATTTGAAAATTTAGGACTTAAGAAGGGAAGCAAGATTTACAACTTATGTCCAATGCTATATGCTTCAAATTCAAACCATTGGATTCAGCAAGCTCTCATAGAGAACGCAAAATTATATGATATGTTCATTAGGATTAGATTAGATCCATTAATTGAGATATCACAAGAGAACTATTGTCCCATGCATTACAGAATGCACGTATATGGAAAACCTTTGGATTGGAAATCAATAAAATCGTTGAAAACTGATCTTTTTGGTCAATGGTTCAATGAAAAGGACTATGTCAGGCATGGTTTCACTGATTATGTCTGGTCACCAAAAAACAATGAAATAAACTTTACAGTTGAAGAACTCCCAAAATATTCAAATGAAGAATTAAGAATTTCAAGGTACTTTCACGCTATCTTTGATAAATCATCAGGCAGTTTTAGTCATTGTGATGGTGGAATAAGGCTTTTTAACCCAGAAGAGTATCAGTATCGTATAAAATATCATATCAAAGACCCAGAAGTTAGAAAGATTGGAGTTAGAATAAAAATTTTCCAATTTGATTCTTGTAACAATTCAAATGAACTATTAAATCATAATATATTTACAGAGTTTGTGACCAACTATTTTGTTTGGAATGATGATTTACTAAAGTATTTCAATTAATGCATCAAAAGCCAACGGTTAGTATCAACAGATTGAGTGTTTATAGGTTTACGAATCCACCCATACTATAAGCAAGAAAACATGAATGGACTACAAGAAATGATTTTTATGGGAGAGATTGTTTTGCAATCCAAAATTGCAAAACGAGCTGCTGAACGCCTGCCGGAGACAGATGATAATATTGATAAAGTGGAAGTTTGGTGTTCCATACAATCTATCCTGGTTGCTGCCGGGAATGTCTCTAAGATTCTTTGGCCTCAAAAGAAAAAGTATAAAGACCGTGGTGAAAGACTGAGGGAACTGCTTAAGATAGATAATAACAATATTCTTGCTGATCGGAAATTTCGAAATCATTTTGAGCACTATGATGAGCGAATAGAGACCTGGTTCAAAAATCAATCATCATCAGTTTATGTCGACCTGGCTATGAATCCGTCTTTGTCAGGCTTCCATTCAATACCTTCCCAATCTCACCGGGGATATAATTCTTTCAATAATACTATTGTCTTTCGGAATGAAACATATGATCTGAATGCGGTACTGAATGAACTCGAAAAGATTAGGCAAAGCTGTAGTAATTTCGTGCTTTCCTAGCATGTTTCAATAGTATTACCCTGAGTATGCGATAATAGTTGGTTGGATATTTAGAACCTTAGTTTGAAAACTGGGGCGTTTTTTGGAAATTTATTAATCAGCTATCAATCACGATGTTTCTAATTCTGTTTTTTCAGAATTAGAAATATATAGTTCTATTCCTTTATTCAGGTCTGCTACTAATAATTCTAATTCCTCATTTGAAGATTCTTTGATTTCATCTTTGAAATAATTGAATTGTTTAATTAACTCAACAATAGCTGGTTTTGCTGTATTGATATCCTCAATGTTAATATCTGAAGGTAGCTCAAGTATATCGTTGTAATCTACATAGAAACCACGGTTTTTATAACTATCGGCCATATCCCACCATGAAATATTAAACCCAATTCTTGCTATATCTCCAAGTATTGGCCCCATTTCTATTAAACCAGCAACAAAACGATTAACTAAAGTAGTGTTTCCTCTGGCTTTTCTTTTCTTCCTTCGCTGATTCCATGTTTGAGCCTCTTCAAAGGTCTTAATAAACTGAGTTAGCTGAATTAGTATTGCAACCTCGTGTTTCTTCTTATGATTGTAGAATGCTTTCTTAATCTCATGAATATCAAAGACTTTTACTCCTATACTATGGAATAGCATTATAAATGCCTTTGCATATTCTTCTGCACCCAGGATATATAAAGAAAGGGCAATACCATACTTCTTATTAGCCTCTGCAAGCTCAGCAACTGAGATTAAATCTCCACCATGATCAGCAATAGCCTGGTAAATATTTCTACTTTCTGCTATTGATACATTATATATTTTTTTCATACAATTATTTGAAATCCGAAATTACTTAAAATTTATTATCTTTAGTCAAAGTTTGCAACTAACCAACTAACTGTATTATACCTGTTTATATTATTGTGACTGAAAGACTTTTTGCAATTGGTGATATTCATGGATGTTTTGATAAGCTAAGGATTCTTATTGAGGATATTATTGATGTTCGTGGCAATGATTATATCGTTCTATTGGGGGATTATATTGACCGGGGAAATCAGAGTAAAGAAGTAATCGACTATATCCTGCAATTGAAAGCGAAAGGTTATAGAGTAATCCCATTAATGGGAAATCATGAAAAGATGCTTCTGGATTCTTTATCCGATAATCAAAAAATACACAAGTGGATAGCTAATGGAGGATCAGCAACTTTGAATAGCTTTGGGATCAAAGAAATATCTAAGCTTAATTCAACCTATCAAATTTTCTTCAATTCGCTTTTGTATTATCACTTATACAAAGAGTTTCTCTTTGTACATGCAGGATTTAATGATGGAATTCCCGATCCTTTTACAGATGAATATCATATGCTTTGGCAATGTAGAAGTGCATATAATAGTTCCGCTCTGGCTAATAAAATTATTGTACATGGACATCGTCCTATATCTGTTAGCAGATGTCAGGAACAAATATTTGAGGCGAGTACTATTATAAATATTGATACAGGATGTGTCTACTCAGATAGTATTGGATATGGTAAGTTAAGTGCTATTGAAGTTAATAGTATGACTATCTTTTCAATATGAGGAATTTTTGTTATATTTGCTATTCGCGAATCGCAAATTGCTAATATTATGAAGAAGCATAATGGAATGAGACCACAGGATATTGTTGTTCTTCTTAAGATAATTTCGATGAAGAATGACAATTGGCGTAATATTGATCTTGCTAATGAACTTCAGATAAGCCCTTCGGAAATATCTGAAGCACTAAACAGATGTAAAATCGCAAAGTTGATCGATAGCAGGAAACGAAAAGTCCACCTTAATTCGTTTAAAGAGTTTATAATATATGGATTAAAGTATGTATTCCCTGCTGAACCAGGACCCATGGCAAAAGGAATTGCAACAGCGCATTCAGCAAGTCCGATCAAAGAACATATAATGCAGGGGAAAGATTTATATGTATGGAAATTCGCCAGGGGAAATATCAGAGGTCAGGCGATTGAGCCATTGTACAGAACACTGCCTGAAGCATGTCAAAAAGATGACTTCTTCTATGAACTACTTGTTATTATTGACACCATCAGGATTGGACGGGTAAGAGAAATAGAAATAGCAAAGCAAGAACTAAATAAAAGACTTAAACATGCCAAATGATAACATGGAAATGCTACAAATTGTAGCAAACGGCCTTGAAGAACTTAAGGAAGAGGTTGTATTCGTTGGAGGAGCTGTTGCTGAGCTTTATGCTGATGACCCAGCTGCATCTGATATTAGACCAACTCAGGATGTTGATTGTGTTATTGAGTTGGGATCCAGATCAGATTATGATTCTCTTGAATCGGAGCTGAGGAGAAAAGGATTTGATCATGATGTAAGCCCAGATGCTCCTGTTTGCAGAAAGGTTTTTCAGGAAATCAAGGTAGATGTCATGCCTACGGATTCATCTGTAATAGGTTTTAGCAATAGGTGGTATTCTGACGGTATCGAGAAAAGAATTCCCAAAACATTAAGTGACGGCACAGAAATTTCGGTGTTCCCGCCTGAGTATTACTTAGCTGTAAAATTTGAAGCCCACATGGATAGAGGAGGCGGTGACCTAAGGCAAAGTCATGATTTTGAAGACATAATCTACATTCTACATAATTGTTCAACCATCCTTGAAGATATTCAGAATGCAGACCAGGATGTAAAAGAATACCTTATTGAAATGTGCCAAATACTTCTGGATGATGACAACATAACTGAAGGAATTGAAAGTGCTTTGCCAATAGATTCTGATTCTGATAGTACTGAACATATTGAAGATTTACTGAATGACATAGCAAATATCACATCAGAACAAAACACAGACTAAGTGTAAGACGCACAGAAAATACATATTCTTATTATGATAGATTTTAAAAAGAAAGCAGATTTAATATGGCAAGTAGCCAACTACTTACGTGGCGATTATAAACAATCAGATTACGGAAAAGTAATTCTGCCATTGACTGTTTTGAGACGATTGGATTGTGTTTTAAAACCAACAAAAGAGAAAGTATTAGAATATTTGCCAAGAATAAAAGATAAATCAGACAGCGCTAAGGATTTAATCTTAAATAATGTTGCCGGACATAATTTTCACAACAGAAGCAAATTCGACTTTGAAAAACTAAAAGCCGAACCTGATAAAATTGCTGCAAACCTGAGAAACTATATAAATGGATTTTCAGCAAGTGCAAGAGAAATTATTGAGTACTTTAACTTCGACGACCAGATTGAAAGAATGGACGACCCTAAATCTGACATTCTATTTCTTATTGTAAAAGAGTTTTCTAAGATCGACCTTTCTGATATGGAAAGCATGGAAATGGGTTATGTTTTTGAAGAACTTATCAGGAGATTTTCTGAACAATCTAACGAAACCGCAGGGGAGCACTTTACACCAAGGGAAGTAATCAAATTAATGGTTAACCTCTTATTTATTACCGATAATGAAACACTGACAAAAGAAGGAATTGTAAAAACAGTTTATGACCCAGCGTGTGGAACGGGTGGAATGTTATCTGTTGCTGAAAAACATCTATGTGATAAGAACGAAGGTTTAAATCCAAAAGCAAAACTCGAAGTTTTTGGACAGGAAATAAATCCTGAATCATATGCTATTTGCAAATCGGATATGTTGATTAAAGGGCAAAATCCTTCAAATATAAAGTTTGGTAACACATTTACAATTGACGGACTGGAAGACGAGAAATTTGATTATATGCTTTCAAATCCTCCTTTTGGTGTGGACTGGAAAAAAGCAGCAAAAATCATTAAAGCAGAAAGTGAAAACAAAGGATTTTCAGGTCGATTTGGGGCTGGTGTTCCGCGTATAGATGATGGTTCATTACTTTTTTTGCAACATATGATTTCCAAAATGAAATCAAATGGATCACGGATTGGGATTGTTTTTAATGGTTCTCCACTATTTTCTGGACAAGCTGAAAGTGGACCAAGTAATATTAGAAAATGGATCATTGAAAATGACTGGCTTGAAGCAATTATTGGGATACCTAATCAATTGTTTTACAATACAGGAATAGCAACATACATATGGATAATAACAAATAATAAAACTTCTGAAAGAAAAGGATTAGTTCAATTAATAAATGCTACTGGTGAATTTGAAGAAGATTTGATAGAGAACGGTAAAATTACTTTCAATCGCTTCTGGAAAAATTTGGACAGAAGTCTTGGTAAAAAGAGAAAAGAAATTAATGAAAACGGAAACGAAAAAGGAATTGGTTTTATAACTAAACTCTATGGAGATTTCGAAGAAAACGAATTTGTAAAAATTTATCCAAATGAATTTTTTGCCTATTGGCGTGTTACTGTTGAAGAGCCACAAAGAGATGAAAATAGAGAAATTATATTCAACACAAAAGGAGAGCCCAAAGCCGACTCAAGTTTACGGGATTATGAAAATATACCATTTCTAAAATATGATGATGATTTCAAGTTGATTCCTCAGACTGTTGATAAGTATTTTTTTCAGGAAGTAAAACCGCAATTGCCAGATGCTTGGTATACTGACAACAATACAAAAATTGGTTATGAAGTAAATTTCAGAAAAATCTTTAATAATTACATCAAACATCCTGAATTACTATTGCTTAAAGACCAATTAATTGACCTTGACAATGTATTGAATGATAGTTTAAGAGATTTATTTGAAATCGTAGAAAAGAATAAGCAATATAATTCCAAAATAGAAATTAAAAATGGTTGGCTGGAATACATTCCTGAGAGATGGGAATTTATTAAATTTAAGTATCGCCTAAACTATACGACTGGATTCACCCCTCCAACAAAAGAAGAAAAATATTACAATGGAGATATTACTTGGGTTACTATTACAGATATGAATTCAAAATTCGTTGATAGTTCTGAGACTCAAATAACTGATTTAGCGCTTGAAAAATTTAAGCCTGAAAAAACTTTAAAAGGTTCGCTTTTATTCAGTTTTAAATTAAGTGTTGGTAAAGTTGCTTTCGCAGGCAATGATTTATACACTAACGAAGCAATAATATCAATCAAACAAGATGATAATATTGACTTAAGATATTTCTATTACAGTCTTCCTGAACAGTTGTTGAACAATGCAAATGAGAATATTTATGGTGCTAAAATATTAAATCAAGAAACAATTCGAAATGCATTTATTACATATCCTCCCATTGATGAACAAAAAACAATTGCAGATTTCCTTGATCAGAAAATAGGAATAATTGACAAACGATTTAATTTTATTGAAAACATATACGGTAAAGCAGTGAGAGATACAGGGTTGCTCGAAAAATTTAAAAGGGCATTTATTAGTAGCATTGTTTCTGGTAAAATTAAGGTCATATGATAAAACATATTGATGAAAAATTTAACTGGACTGATTGGCGTAAATTTCCAAATCCAGGAACTGGAGATTATTTAATTGCCCCATTTAGTAATGGTGTTTATCATTTAAGAAATAGTAAGGCTAATGAATTTACACTATTTGGTAGCGGTAATAATTTAGCCTACAGAATGTCTTCCTTACTTCCAAAACCTTTTGGTCAAGGCACACGCAGAAATGAAAAAAAGAGGGAATATGTTTTAAATAACATTGAAAATATTGAATACAGAACAGTTGCTTTTACAACAGAAAAAGAAATGAAAGATTGTGAATGGGAATTAAAGCAACTTAACATATAGATTTAATACTTAAAGAGAAAGCGTTATGACACTTTGTGTATCCTGGATAAGGAAAGTAAATAATAGCGAAGAATTAATTTTCGCAACCGATAGTTGTCTTTCTGGTGGCGAAAGATGGCATTCTGGAGTTAAGCTTTTTGAATTGCCCCGTAAAGATTGCCTGATAAGTTTTGCTGGAGAAACCAATAGAACTTATCCCTTAATTCTAAACCTCATTTCATCAATAAAATTTGACGAGCATTTGTCAAATCCACACACCGACCTTACAGAAGTATTAGACTATTTAACCAATCTTTTTACAAAATTATGCAATTCAATCACCGATTACGGGACTCAAGATTTTAAGGAAGTCTTGGGCGATTTTAGTTTCTTGTTTGGTGGTTGGTCGTGGAAAGAAAACAGGTTTAAACTGTGGATTCTTAATTACAAATTTGAAACAGAAGCTTTTGTACACGATGAAATTAGTGAAGAAGGAATGTACTTTGGTTTGATTGGTGATGAACTTGAAAAAGCCGAAGAAAAACTTACAGAAGAAGTAAAAAACAACGGCAAAATACTTTCTCGCAATTTTGATATGGAACCATTTAAAGTTCTATTGTCAATGATAAGAGATGAAGAATGCACAACCATTGACGGAGCAATACAAATAGCAAAAATCCATCCTCCGGGTACAACAGAGTTTTTTGGTGTTTATCATCGTGGCAAAAGAACATTTCTTGGTAAAGATGTAGGTTTTGAAAACAATCCATCAGTAAAATTCATTGACCCTGAAACAGCTTCAATTACTGGTGATGAACTACCCGAAAAACTAAATTTAATTGATGAAGAAATTTATGGTATAAACATGGAATTTGTTGAAAAATGCTATCCAAATGGTGAAATGAAAGAAGATTTAACCACAAGGGATATTCATCTTTTAAAATCAATTTTTAATGAGGTAGCTTATGCTCGCTTTTTAGAAAGTGAAAAAGCAGAAATAACAAACGAATAATAGTTATGGCAAATATTACTACAGAAAATACATTTGAAACTGCTATTGTTCAATCATTGGTTGACAATGGTGGATATAAGCAGGGTAACGCACCTGATTACAGTCCAGAGTTGGGCTTATTTAAACACGAAGTATTAAAGTTCTTACAGGACACCCAACCTAAAAACTGGGTAAAGATAACATCTATTCACGGCGAGAATGTAGATAACAGGATTATTCAACGGATTTATAAAGAGATGGATTTACGTGGAAGCCTTGATGTAATCCGCAATGGGTTTACTGATTATGGTGTTCGTTTCAAATTGGCTTTTTTCAAACCTGAGTCGGGTTTAAATCCTGAAACGCAAGAACTATACGACAAGAACCAACTAAAAGTAATTCGACAAGTTTATTATTCCTCAAAAAAAGAGAATACAAATTCTGTTGATTTAGTGCTTTCACTAAATGGAATTCCGGCAGCTACAATTGAACTTAAAAATCATTTTACAGGTCAAAGCACTGAAAACGCAAAAAGACAATATTCAAACACAAGAGATAATAGAGAATTACTTTTTGCTTT
>CAYYLA010000064.1:0-4538 GCA_964441785.1 uncultured Candidatus Cloacimonadota bacterium
TTACCGCGAATAAACGCTTATAAACGCAAATAGTTAAGAGCCGAACAATAGATTTTTAATTTGTTCCTACAAATCCCTACAAGTTCCTATGAATTCCAATCAATTCCGTCCAAAACCGGACAAGCTCCTTCCAAATTACCAACAACGATCACTACCTACTACCCATTATTTCCTCAAGGTTTTTTAGCAGAGATCTCACCATTTATCCAGCTCAGGTTACGTTTTTTTGTGTTTCCAATATGCTTAGTATGGTTGGATTTATCTTTTAGAAAGCCACCAGATTTTTCATCGTCATGACTGCATCTGCCAGACCTGTGAAAAAAGCTCTGGAAATTATGCTATGCCCGATATTAAATTCTTCGAAGAGTCCCAGCTCAACCAATGGAGAGATATTGTGATAATTCAAACCATGGCCAGCAACAACCCTCATACCAAGATCATTTATAAGTTCTGCCCCATCTCTCAATCGTTCTATTTCCTGATCCAATTCTAACTTATCGCGAAGGTTTGCATAGTGACCTGTATGAAGTTCAACTGCACCAGCACCGATTTCTGCTGCCTTATTTATAACAGAATGATCCGCTTCGATAAAGACACTTACTTCGATACCAGCTATTTTCAATTTATCAACAATTTCCTCGTGATCATCTCGTAGAAGAAGTCCACCTTCGGTTGTAAGTTCTTCCCGTTTTTCAGGGACTAACGTAACTGTATCGGGTTTGTATTTTATAGCAATCTCAACCATTTCGAAGGTTGCAGCCATTTCAAGGTTCAGTTTGGTTTGAACAGTTTTTCTCATAATCTCCAGGTCACGTTCCTGGATATGTCTTCTGTCTTCTCTTAAGTGAATAGTAATCTGGTCTGCCCCATTCATTTCCGCAATGGCAGCAGCATGTACTGGATCAGGATCAACACCTAATCTTGCCTGTCTAATTGTTGCAATATGGTCTACATTAACGCCTAATAATGCCATGCTTCCTCTTAAAGTAATTCTTCGTGAATTGTTATATCTGATTCTGCCCGTAACCGTTTCAGTTCGCGGATTATTTTTAACTCGGAATCTATCCGTTTAAGTCGTTCTGTTAACGCTTCTTTTACTTCTTCAAACTTTGCCAGTTTACTCTCTTTCTTGTCAGTAACCATAATAAGGTGATATCCAAACTGAGTTTTGATAGGTTCACTAATCTCATTAATCTCAAGTGTGAAGGCAATATCTTCAAATTCTTTAACCATTTTGCCTTTTCCAAAAAAACCAAGATCACCGGAGTGACAAGAGCTAGGGCAATCGGAGCAGTGTTTGGCAATGGCCAGAAAATCATCAGAAGATTTAATCTCAGATCTGATCTTAAGAATCTTTTTGTAAGAATCATTTTCCAGACCTTTAACAAGAATATGTGAAGCCCTAACCATATCTTCTGTAGTAAAGGCATCTTTATGTTCTTCATAAATCTTTATCAATTTATCCTTAGCTATATGATCACATGGTTTAAAATTGTCAGATAGATATTTTTTTACCAGTAATTCATCCTTGATTTTGCTTCGTAACGTTATTTCATCAAGTTTTTGAGATAAGAGAGCTTTTTTAAACTGGTCCTTATCTTCGTATTCCAGGGTATAATCCAGGAATCTGTTTTCAATTTCATCAGGGCAAACATCAACATCAGACTCTCTTGCAGTTTTAAGAAGCAGATAACCATCAATCAGTTGTGCAATTGCCCGTTCTTTAGCTTCTTGATTTGGTTGAGATAAATGCATTTTATCCATTACATTTTTAAGCTCAGCTTGATATTCAATATCCAATATTTCGTAGTCTCCTACTTTCGCAATAACCATAAGTTCCCCTTATAATCAAGATTTATAAGACAAAATCTTGTTTTTAATCTCTAAAAAGCTAATATTACTTGCCTCAATTGTCAAATGGAAATCTTGTTTCCGATACCATGTTAACTGCCTTTTGGCATAATTTCTGGTATGTTGTTTCACCAAATCTACGGCTTTATCTAAACTCAATTCATTTTTTAGATATGGATAAAACTCACGATATCCAACAGTTACCATACCTGGGTCATTTTCTTGATATCCTTTTTTCAACAATCCTCTGATTTCATCAATTAATCCATTTTCTACCATGCGATCAACCCGTGTCTCAATTCTCCGATAGAGAACTTCTCGATCCTCTGTTACAAGTATTCTGAATGGAATAATCCGTTCCTCGTTTTCCTGCTCCATCCAAAAGGATGAGAGTGGCTTTCCAAAAGCCTCATATACCTCTCTGGCACGTAACATACGATGTCCATCCTGATAATTAATCTTTTGCGCAGCTACCGGATCTATCTGACAGAGTTCCTGATAAAATTGTTCATTCCCCATTGTATCAAGTCTTTTTTTCATCATAGTCTTAACATCAGCAGAAACAGTAGGAATAACAGCCAGGCCTGTTAACAGTGAATGTATGTAAAATCCTATACCACCCACAATAAGAGGAAGCATATCCCGAGAATGCAACGATTCACAGATACGTAAAGAATCCTTTCTGAAAGAACCTGCATTATATTCTTCATCGGGATTTACAACATCAACAAGGTGGTGATTAACCTTAGCTTGTTCTGCTTCTGTTGGTTTCGCTGTTCCAATATCAAGGTAGCGATAAACCTGTCTGGAATCAGCAGAGATAATCTCAGTGGAGAAATATTCAGCCAGCTCCATAGCCAGTTTGCTTTTGCCTACAGCAGTAGGACCTTCTATGGTAACAACTCGGATTTTATTGTTCTTCATTAAATAATCCGTTTAAAACGTTTTTCAAATTCATCCATTGGTATTTTAATTATCAGAGGTCTACCATGAGGACAGAAATAGGGAACTTCACAGGCAAAGAGATCATTAATCAGTGCGAGCATCTCTTTCTTTCCCATCTTCTTGCCTGCTTTTATTGCAGCTTTGCAGGAAACGGATTTTGCCAGACTATCCCGGAAATCTTTTGTTTCCGAAAATTCATCATTAAGTTGTTTTAGTATCTCTATGAAAACATCTCCCCCATCCCACTCCTCTAACTCTACAGGAATTTCATTAATAACAATGGAATCACCACTGAAGGTTTTGATCGAGAATCCAACCTTGCCGAAGGTCTCGATATTGTCATTAATCAAATCAGGGATTAATTGTGACAGGTAAGGTGGAAGATTGATAACAATTGGGAAAAGCAATTTTTGAGTCGGAGCAATTTCATAAAGAACACGTTCATGAGCAGCGTGTTGATCAATAACCATCAAACCTTCTTCACTTTGGACGAAGATATAGCTTTGATGGAGTTGCCAGGGATTTATAACCTCTGCCTCCGGTTTAAGAAATATGGGATTTTGAGGTTTAATAAGTTTCTCTTCAATCACAGCATCTTCTTCTGTTTTTTCTACAAAAATATCAGGCTGATACATCTTACTGAATTCTTTTTTATATTGAGAGAAACGCTTTTTATCAGTTTTAGTTGTAAAAATTTTATTCTCCAGAGGAGTTGTCTTATTATGCTGCAATGTAGAAGATAGCATGGTCTTAACAGATTTGAATTTATCCTCTTCATAATTCATTAATGCATTAGTTATGGAATTTTTTACAAAAGAGTGAATACCTCCGGGATCGTTAAAGCGGATTTCCAGTTTAGCCGGATGAACATTAAAATCGACTTCTCCTGGTTCAAGATTAAGGAAAATTATATAGGGAGGTGTTTTACCCTGCTGAAAGATTCTGTATTTTTTAATAAAGGGTTCATACGCTGTCTTCAGGCTATGATAGATGATCTTATCTTTAATATAGCGACCATTTACAAAAATATATCGATAATCTTCGAAGGTAGTGCTTTCATTCTCCAATCCCCCAATATATCCGGTTAAATTGTAGTGTCCCTGCTGATAAGAGATATTTATCAGGTCAGTATTCATAAAATTAAATCCAAAAATGGCATTCATCCGTTCTTCATGTGATGAGACAGCGGGATAGTTTATTTTTTCTCTATTATCGGCTGTGAATTTTATCTGAATATGGGGATAGAGAATTGATTGATAGTGAAGGAAGTTCATTATATGTTTCATCTCAACCTGAGCACTTTTTAAAAATTTTTTTCGTGCTGGGACATTTTGAAAGAGTTTTCTAACTGTGATAGAGGTTCCCACATTGGCAGAGGTTTTAGTCATATTTATAAGTTTACCACCGGCAAAATCAATCTGAGTAGCAAGGTCGGAAGAATCATTTCTTGTGATAAGGGTCAGGTTACTTACAGAAGCGATACTGGGTAGTGCTTCACCTCTAAATCCAAGTGATGATATTTTGAAGATATCTTCCACATCTCTAATCTTACTGGTTGCATGGCGCTCGAAAGCTTGAAGAGCATCATCCTCCCCCATGCCAGAGCCATTATCAATTATCTGAATATAGCGTTTCCCACCATTCTCAATATTAACTGTAATTTTGGTAGAACCTGCATCAATAGAGTTTTCAACAAGTTCTTTCACAATAGAAGCAGGTCGTTCGATTACTTCTCCTGCTGC
>CAYYLA010000064.1:4548-5191 GCA_964441785.1 uncultured Candidatus Cloacimonadota bacterium
AACTTCTTCTGATAAGACCTTAATTTTTCCCATACTATTTCACATCCCTTTATTGTTGTCACTTTTATATAATAGGCCAAATTTTACAATCTAAAAATAAAAAAAATCCCCCTGAACTCAGGGGGATTTAATCTAAGGTTAATCAGAGTCTATTCTTCTGACATTTTTTTATATTCGTCATAGCGTTTCTTCACATAGGTATCAAAATCATTTCTGAATTTTTCTACCTTTTCCGGGAAGGTTCTTTCCAGTGAAGAATAGCGTTTTTCATTATTAAGGAATTCACCTACAGGTATCTTTGGTTCTTTAGAATCAAGGATAAATGGGTTTTTACCTTCTGCTGCTAATTGTGGGTTATATCTGTATAGTAACCAGTAACCTGTATCAACAGCTTTTTTCTCTTCTTTCTGGCTCATACTCATATCGATACCATGATTGATACATGGAGCGTAAGCAAGAATGATTGAAGGTCCATCATATGCTTCGGCTTCTTTGATAGCCTTAACAACCTGGTTCTTATTAGAACCCATTGCGATAGAAGCAACATAGACATGACCATAACTCATCATCATTTTACCATGGTCTTTCTTAACCTGATTCTTTGCTGCTTCTGCAAATTTTGCTACAGCACCTAAAGGAGATG
>CAYYLA010000064.1:5201-10080 GCA_964441785.1 uncultured Candidatus Cloacimonadota bacterium
TAAATCGACCCATAAGTGGAAGCAAACAAACCTAAATCTTTATTAAACAAAGGCTTACCAGCAGCGGCAAATTTAGCAATTGCTCCCATCGGCGTAGCTTTAGACATTTGGCCGCCGGTATTTGAATATACTTCTGTGTCAAGTACCAGAACATTCACATCCTCGCCACTTGCCATAACATGGTCAAGTCCACCGAATCCAATATCATAAGCCCAGCCGTCACCACCAAAGGCCCATACTGATTTTTCAACAAAGTATGATTTTAATTCATCTAATCTACGATAGGTAGTATTGAGAGCATCGTTTTTCTCAATAAGACCAGGTAAAATAGTTTTAATTTGAGCTGCATTATCTTTTGCTGCTGCATCTGTAGCAGTCCAATTATCCAAAGCATACTGCAATTTAGATTTAAGATCAGCAGGAATATCCATTGTAATTGCATTAGTTACAGTTGATTTAAGTGCTTTTCTATTTGAGTCTACTGCCAATCTCATACCAAGACCATATTCAGCATTATCTTCAAAAAGACTGTTTGCCCAGGCAGGACCATGACCATCTTTATTTTTGCAATAAGGAATTGTTGGGAATGTACCGCCCCAGATAGAAGAGCAACCAGTTGCATTAGCAATGATCATTCTATCGCCAAAGAGTTGAGTAATCAGTTTAACATAAGGTGTTTCGCCACAACCTGCACAAGCACCGGAGAACTCAAGCAATGGTTGTTTAAACTGGCTACCTTTAACTGATTCTTCTTTATTTGATCCTAAAACATCGTTTGGTAAAGCGTCGAAATATTCGGCATTAATAGATTCACCAAGATTTCTTTCTTCTTCAATTGGGCTTTTAACCAAAGCTCCAACCGGACATTCGTTAACACAAACCATACAACCCTGGCAATCTTCAGGATAAACCTGGATTTTGTATTTAAGTTCTTTATCAGCACCGCGAGCATCGAGAGTTTTAAAGCTTTCGGGAGCATCGTTAAGGCTTGCAGGTTCAATAAGTTTTGCCCTGATTGCAGCATGAGGGCAAACAAATGAACATTGGTTACATTGGATACATTTATCAGAAACCCAGTGAGGTACGAAAGGAGCAACCCCTCTTTTTTCAAGGCGAGTAGTACCACTTGGTACAAAACCATCAAATGGCATCTCAGATACCTTGATATCGTCACCTTTTTCTCTCATAATAGGTTCGATAATTGTTCGTGTAAATTCATCAGCATCATCAGGAATGAGTTTGTGCATTTCTGCATACTCTTTTCCAGATTCAGCAGGAACAGGGATCTCTATCAATGCTTCATTTGTTGCATCAATAGCTCTCCAGTTCATTTCAATAATTTCCTGTCCTTTTTTAATATAGGATTTTTCAACCGCTTTTTTAATCATTTTAATCGCTTCATCTCTATCAAGAACACCTGATATCAGGAAGAATGCTGTCTGCATAACAGTATTAATTCTTCCGCCCAAACCAACTTCATTAGCGATTTTTAAAGCATCCACATTGTAAAGTTTAACATTTTTTGCAATAATTACTTCCTGCATCTCTTTTGTCAGGTTAGCAAACACTTCATCTTTACTCCATGAAGAGTTAAGAAGGAATACACCATCCTGTTTGATACCTTCAAGAAGATCGTAACGACCGATGAAAGCAGGATTATGACAAGCGATAAAATCTGCATTGGCTACAAGATATTCAGATTGGATCTTGTTCTTTCCAAATCTCAAATGGCTACGGGTAATTCCACCAGATTTTTTACTATCGTATTGGAAATAACCTTGAGCATACATATCTGTATTATCACCAATAATTTTAATTGAGTTTTTATTAGCTCCAACAGTACCATCAGAACCAAGTCCCCAGAATTTACAGGAGATTGTACCAGCTGGAATTGTGTTTATGTGTTCGTTTACTTCAACTGAAAGATTTGTTACATCGTCATTGATACCAACTGTAAATCCGTGTGTTGCAGCACCATCAAGATGATCATAAACAGCTTTAACCATAGAAGGTGAGAACTCTTTAGAAGAAAGACCATAACGACCACCAATGATGGTAAGATCTTTTCTATCATTAAGCGCAGCTACTACATCAAGATATAATGGCTCACCGATTGATCCCGGTTCTTTTGTTCTATCGAGAACAGCGATTTTCTTAACAGAAGCTGGAATTACTTTTTTAAGAGCATCAATGGAGAAAGGTCTATAAAGGCGTACTTTGATAAGACCGAGTTTCTCGCCATTATTGTTAAGATAATTAATTGTCTCTTCAATAGTATCACAGCCACTACCCATTGCTATGATAATTTTTTCTGCATCTGGAGCACCAAAATAATCGAAGAGTTGATATTTTCTTCCGATAATTTCGCCTAATTGATCCATATATGATTGTACTATTTCCGGTGTTACATTGTAGTGATTATTAATTGTTTCACGACCCTGGAAATATACATCAGGATTTTGTGCTCCAACTTTAACGCGAGGACATTCAGGATTAAGAGCGCGATTTCTGAAATCTTCTACGTATTGCATATCCATCATTTCTTTCATTGTTTCAAAATCGATAACTTCAATTTTCTGAATCTCGTGTGAGTTTCTGAATCCATCAAAGAAGTTAAGGAAAGGAACTTTTGATTTAAGTGTAGCAAGATGTGATACAACGGCAAGATCCATAATTTCTTGTAATGAACTGGCTGCAACTAATGCAAAGCCTGTATTTCTTGCAGACATTACATCAGAATGATCACCAAAAATTGACAGGGATTGACAGGCAAGTGATCTAGCAGATACGTGGAAGACTGTAGGTAACATCTCACCAGCTATTTTATGCATGTTGGGGAGCATTAACATCAAACCCTGTGACGCGGTGAATGTGGTTGTCAGTGCTCCTGCAGAAAGAGAACCATGGACAGCACCGGCCGCACCGGCTTCTGATTGCATTTCCATAACATCAACAGTTTCACCAAATACATTTCTTAGATTATTGGCAGACCATGTGTCTGTATACTCACCCATCGGAGATGAAGGAGTAATAGGATATATTGCAGCTACTTCACTAAAAGCATAGGCAACATGAGCAGCAGCAGTATTACCATCCAAACTGACTTTTTTAAATTCTTTCATTTTAACTCCCTTTTTTAGTCGTTTGTTTGTTACCAAAAGTTCTCAACAAGCTATTCAAGTCAATAATTAATTATCTATTTCCGACATCATTGATTTAACTGTTGATAATAATGAACTTACAACGTGTAAAATAGTGTGGTGATGTGGAGGATTACTTCATTAGAAAATAATTTATTGGTTAATTTATCTATCTATTTCTCTTCTAAATATCAAATCTTTAAAGGGATTTGATATGTTCTGTTCCTTAACCATATCTTTGGTTGCACGAATTTTTTCAGTTACTATTGGGTTTCCGGGATCCAGGTCGCGTAATTTCTCGAGAAAATACCAACTCATCAGATAGTTTTCCAGCAGATAATAAGTATCCGCAATTTTGTCGATAATCTCCAGTCTATCCAACCTTGTACCATAATCCAGATAGAGAGTGAAAAGGTTTTCCAAACTCACTTCGTACTCTTCTAACGCTGTATGAGAGATATAAAGAAGATAAAGTCCATCAGCAACAAGCAACGAATCTTGATCTGCTACAACCATCTCAAGCTCCTCGATTGCCTCTTCATATTTATCAGAGAAAATCAAATTGGAGGCAATCTTTAACCGAATGGAATTCTGATCTTCATATTCCTCACTTAAAATTACTCCGTAGACCTCATTCGCTTCATCATAAAGCTGATTCTTTTCATATATTCCAGCCAACAGAAACATCAGATCTAATCTGAGATAATCATATTTCATTTCTGTTATCAGGTTGGATACGAGGGAGATTTGATCAAAAGGTTTATATTTATCCAGATTAGAACGTAAGAAGCTAAATGAGCTCGTCGCCAGGGAGTCATCATACGTTGATTTGATAATGTCGATAAAGAGGGAATCTGCAGCGGAGTCATAACCCAGACTGTCCAGTGCAATCGCCTTGAAGTAATAGAGTGAGTCAGAAACAAAATCTCTAGTTTCGAGAGAATCAATGTGATCAATTACCAGCTGATGTTCCTCAATTGAGTTATAGAATTTTACAAGTTGAAGATCGTATTCATTTAAGCGTTCTATCGCTGAAAGCAATGAGCATGAAAGGCTTATAAGCAGGATTGGGAATAGTCTTTTCATAGGGCCTCTGCAGCAAATAGAGCAGCCCCGAGAGCACCAGTTACAAAGGAATCATCCGGGGTAAGTAGCGTCTCTCCGATAACATTTTCCAACGCCTTCACCATACCTGAATTTTTAGCAACACCTCCTGTGAACACAATAGGAGTCTGCCAATGCAACTGAGCAAGTAGATTACGTGTGCGTCGAGCAATGGAATCATGAACCGATTTTATAATATCACAGGATTTGTTTCCTGCTGCGATTAAACCAATAATCTCAGATTCTGCGAAAACAACACACGTACTATTCATCTTCAGATTGGTTTCTGATTCCGAAGAGAGATTGGCAAGATCGTCGACAGTTACCTCAAGAATATTGGCAACAACCTCGAGAAAACGCCCTGTACCTGCGGCACATTTATCATTCATAACAAATTGTTTAACCCTGCCTTCAGCATTGAGGATAATAGCTTTTGAGTCTTGTCCACCGATATCAATAACGGTTCTGGATTCAGGTATAAAATAGTGAACACCTTTTGCATGGCAAGAGATCTCTGAAATGCGTTTATCGGAGAAATCGACAATATTACGTCCATATCCAGTAGAAAAAATCTTACGGATATCTTTTGAATTGATATTGATTTTTTTGCATCCTGTATCGAGTAATTCTCTGGC
>CAYYLA010000064.1:10180-12074 GCA_964441785.1 uncultured Candidatus Cloacimonadota bacterium
GGTCGCAAAGCACTTCCACAATTTAAGCAGACAGGGATTTCGGGATCAAGATCGATATCAGCCATATTATAATGAGTATTACAACGGGTGCAGAAACAACTTTTAAGCGAACCATGCATCTCTAAAACATGCTTATTTCCTGCATCGGTATGCAGTCCATCCACATTCTGGGTAATCAAAACAAAATTATCAGACAATTGTTGCTCAAGCTGCATTAATGCACGATGACCTGGATTGGGTTTAACCTCAGATAGCTGACGATATCGTTGCTTATAGAAACGCCATACAAGAACAGGATCGTTAGCGAATGCCTGCGGAGTAGCGACTTTTTCAACCGGATGATTCTCCCATAAACCATCGTTATCACGGAATGTCTTCAGACCTGATTCTGCACTTATCCCAGCCCCGGTTAGCACAACAACCTTATCGGTAGATGATATCCGAATCTTCGTATCCATATAAACCTCTTACGTTAATATGTGTGTAAAAAGATTATCTTCACAAAAATATTCTTTAGCAATCTCATGAATACTTTCGATAGAAACATTATTTAAGCGTTTCTCACGGTCAAGATAATATTGATATCCTAAACCGATTGATTCAAGCATCGAGATGGATTGAGCTCTTACCATTACACTCTCCTCATCCATTAACCGCTGTCCACGTATAAAATTTTTAGTCTTTTCCAATTGCTGCTCTGTTATCCCATTTGTTTTTACATCAGACAGTGTCTCCCTGATAACCTTTATTGCCTCTTTTTGTTTATCAGCATCTACAATGGCAGACACGAGGAAATAGCCAAAATTACGCACCGACCGAAAATCAAATTCAACAGAATATGCCAGGCCCCGTTTCTCACGCAACTCTGTAAAGAGAATTGAGTTCATATCCCCACCCAGCATTTGAGACAGAACATGAAAGGAGGTATTTTTCTCTCCTTCCTCAAAACCGCAACCAAATCCACCTATATTAATTATGGCTTGATCACTTTTTTTATTTACCCGTTTCAACAATTTCTCGGGCTTTGTATATAGTACCTGCTGTTCCCTGTGGGAAAGGGTTTTCTTCTCACCAGTGAAAATCTGCTTGATCAGATCATAGATTGAGGTCATATCAAAATCACCTACTATTACAAAGGTTAGATTTGATAAATCATAATAGCGATTGTACCATTCGATGAGATGCTTTCTGGTAAATTTACGTACAGTTGACTTAACACCTTCGGAACTTATGATATTACTTTGTTTACCAAACATCATCTCTTTCCAGGCTCTCAGGGCACTGGATTGCGGATAGTCCTTTATCCTGTCAAAATTGGATAGATATGATTGCTTCAAATTATCAAAATGCTCTTTAGGGAAGGAAGGTTTCAGGAGAACATCTCCTACCAGTTGTAAACATTGAGGTAACATTTCTTTAAAACATTTCACATTAAGTGAAGTTGTTTCGGATTTTGGTGATACGCCAAAATGGATTCCATTAGTTGAGCAATAGTTGAGGAATTGTTTGTAATTCCTTTCTTCGTTTCCATAGAGCAACATACCTGCTGTTAGTAAATTTAATCCACGATCATCAAGACGCTCGTTTAGTTGGGATACCTCAGCGGATACAGAGATACCAATGGTTGGTTTCCCAGTGATACGTTTTAAGATAAGTTTTGCTCCATTCTCCAGATTTGTGCTGTAAAAATCACCACTTATCCTACTCGTTTTGTTCTGTTTAAAAGGATGTTGCAGGATCGAATTAATCCTCTCTTTATCAAGGATTCCCTTACCGATTTTGTAGATTTTCAGATAACCGGGATCAAGGATTTCCTGAGATATCTGATCAATAGAACTTTTTGATAAACTGCGAATTTTATCAGGATATTCTATAAAGTTTTCAAATCTGTGTC
>CAYYLA010000065.1:0-2224 GCA_964441785.1 uncultured Candidatus Cloacimonadota bacterium
GTAAACCCCGTTGGGGTATAAAATTTTTGGAGGTTATCTACTTGGAAATTGATAGTTTAACTGGGAGCTAATCCCACTTTAATTGGGGTTAGTCCACAACTAAAATTTTAAGATCTCTCCGCTACGGTCGAGATGACAATTTAATTGATATCCAGCCTTACATCTAATATTGCTCAAAATACGGTTAACCCGGCTTCTCAAGGATTTTTGGCGGAAAGTTCATCCTTCGATACGTTTCTATTTCATATATTCGATAATCCATCGAATAATTGAAATAGAAACACTCAGGATGAGGCACTTTCCTAAAATTTTACATTCTTGTCCGCCAATCTTCTGGGCGAATTCAAAAATATTCCTAAACGCGTCAGCACTAAACGTCTAAACCTCTAAACTTGGTCGGAAAAACAATGTCTTCAAGAAGCGGCAGATTTTTCCAATCAATTCCGTCAAGAACCGGACAAGCTCCTCCAAAAATCCCAATATCGATCCCTACCTCCTACCTACTACTTACTAATTCCTCATTATTCATCATTCATTATTCATTATTCATTATCATTACCGCAAATAAACGCATATAAACGCAAATAGTTAAGAGCCGAACAATAGATTTCAATAAGTTCCTACAAATTCCTATGAGCTCCTCCAAAATTCCCAATAACGATCCCTACCTACAATTACGGTTGTCAGTTTACGGTTGACGGTTGTCGGTTGACCCGTCTCCTCAATGATTTTTGATGGAAAGTTCATCCTTCGATACATCTCCCACATTTTCCAATTCATCATTCGTAAGTTGTTACTTCTTTAGCTCTTCCAACCCTTTCTTAAGTAGTTCAAAATCCACTCTGTGAGCACCTTCATAGTAATGTAACTCTGTTTCAATCCCATTTGCTTTGAATATCTCATTAGCTGTTTCACTTTCTGAGGGCAAAACAACCTTATCATCTCTGCCGTGACCTATTATGACTTTTAATCCACTGTCTGCTGCAACCTCAAGCATCTCATCACTAATCAGATCTTTGGGATAAAAGCCGGCAAAAGGCAGGATAATATCAACAAGTTCGGGATATTTCATACCAGCTAAAAATGTTAAACCAGCACCTTGAGAAAAGCCCACAACCATAACCTCATCAATATTATAGTTCATCTTTGTCTCGATAGCTATCGTTTTAACAACCTCAACACTGGTTTCGAACGAGTTGTTTCTTATAGCTTCATCAGGTGTATCAGCACTCCAGCTATAACCAACAGAATTGCCTAATTTGAAAGGATAAGCTGTTTCAGGGACAGCAACAATAGCATCTAAATCACTAAATATTCCGGCAAAGTTCTCTGCTTTATCACCGTATCCATGGAGTCCTATAATCAGATCATAGGTCTTATCTTCATCAAAACCTTCGGGACGTTTTAAAATATAAGGATTATAATAATTAGTATAGGCAAATTCTAAGGTAAGATTTTCATCAGGTTGCTTTGATTCTATAGATTTCACCAGGTTGATAAAGAATTCACTATCTCTAATCAAATCAAAATCAGGATCAGAATTGATATGCCCAATATCATCATAACCTTTTTTAATAGCTATCTCAAGATAGTAAACGGCTAATTCGTCCCTATCCAGCAATCCATAACAACAGGCAAGGTTGTAGATACTTGTAACATCGGATGTATTATTTTGTAAATATTGGAGATACGCTTCGGCAGCTACTTCATACTCCATTAATTGATAATGAGCTGATGCTCTCAGCTGTAAAGAGTCTGTATTATTCAGTAAAAATTCCCCTGCGTTTATATCGTAGATATCAATTGAAAATAGTAAGCCTGCACATAGTAATAAAATAACAATCAAATATTTCTTCATATTTTCCTCCATCGGCAAAAAGGTGCTAATTCACCAAAAAGGGTCAAGAGATTAAACCATTTTCTGAAGTATGATAATCTAGCATCATTAATGATTATACAAAGATCTTTACCCTTCCGTGTTTTCAGTGATTCATCTCTCTTCTGAATCATTCTTCATTAAAAAAATCTTTACAGTCTTACCTGTATCAAAATTATTAGACCGACGGTCGGTCGATAAGGGAGTAGTAAAAGGATAGAACGATGGCAAGAGTTGTTAAGAAAGCTGATGAGAGACGTTTAGAGATCCTTATGAAAGCTCAAGAATTATTCTTATTTCAGATGGTTCTAAACTACATTCCGCTAAAAAACAATCAAAATCTAATTT
>CAYYLA010000065.1:2234-11727 GCA_964441785.1 uncultured Candidatus Cloacimonadota bacterium
ACGAAAATGGCTCTTATTTTAATATGGATACTGACCTTGATGTTAGTGAAATCACTTGGGATTCATTCACTAAAGAAGACAATAAAGTTACTCAATAAATCAAATCATCCAAACCCTGGGGATATCTAAAGGAGGATTTTACCACTACTTTAAATCCAAAGAAGAACTGCTGGACGCAATTACCGATAACTTCACGCAACAACTTATTGTTAAGATTCACATCTACATCGATGATCCTGCAATCAATGCTCTGGATAAACTAAACCGACTCTACTCCGAATCTACCGCCTATAAAGCGGAAAATATCGATGTAATCTTTGCAATCACCGAAGCCTTGTATAACGACGCGAACCTGTTGATGCGGCATAAATTTGAAAGTAAAGCGCTTGAAATCACCCTTCCTCTTTTAACAAAAATACTTGAACAGGGGAAAAAAGAGCATGTTTTCAGGATAGATAATGCGGAGACAACAGCCAGAGTAATTTTACTTTTTGGCCAAAGTCTGTCTAATTACAATGCCAACCTCCTTCTTCAAATAAACAAGAACCCTGAGGCAGCAAAATCCATGCGAAATCATTTTAAGATATATCAACAGACAATAGAAAAAATGCTTGGAGTTGAAGCGGGAAGAATTGTAGCTTTCGATCAGGAATTTTTCGACCTGCTCAATCAGAAATTCAGGAGAGATCAATGAAAGTGATCCAAATTGTAATTGCTCTTCTCATGCTGATTTTGCCGGTTTCCGCACATCAGTTGGATATAAAACACAAGCTATCCCTTAGTGGACGCATCTATGAAGAATCTGCTCCTTTGAACTACCTTTGCACATTCAGATATCAACCGGAGCTATCTCTAACATTCAGAGGTAGCAAAATCAAGCCCTATCCTCTATTTGATTTATCAATAATCTATGATGTAAATTATGAATATTTCACCGAAGAAGATAATCATGAGGATGATATTGACTATGATTTCTATCGAGCCTGGTTCAGATACTCAGAAGAGTACAGTGATTTACGATTAGGATTACAGCAAATCAACTTTGGATCTGCATCCATTTTAAGGCCACTTCAGTGGTTCGACACAATAGATCCTCGAGATAACGACAAACAGACGGCAGGTGTATATGCATTATTATACAAAAAATACTTCCGCAACAATGCCAATCTCTGGGGTTGGATACTGACTTCAGAAGATAACCTTAAACATGATTTTTTCAAGGATGATTTTTCTGACAAACTTGAGTTTGGTGGCCGCATCCAATATCCCTTCCAATATTGCACAGCAGCCATTTCTTATCATCACATCCAGGAGGATGAAGATACAGAAATAACCCAGGACAAACTGGGAATTGATCTGCGCTGGGACTCATTTGCAGGTTATTGGATCGAATCATCATTAGATTTTTTCGACACACCACAGGGCAAATATTACGGACGCAACACAACCCTGGGTATTGACTACACCATCCCACTTGGATTCGGTATTTACACAGTTATTGAACATCTTTTCTACACCAGAGAAGAGGATAATTTCTATGATCAGGAAGATAAAGCAGGCAGTACTGCACTGATGTTGAGCTATCCAATTAGCATGTTTGACAATATCCGTGCTATCACAAATTATAACTGGCTTCAAGAGCAGTGGTATCATTTCATCTCTGTTTCACGCAGTTATGACCTGCTTACAATTCGCATAAACGGCTACTTGAATCCTGAAGATCCAATTTTGGAGAGTTCATTAATCAAAGAATCTGGTCGATCAATTGAACTGGAGCTAGAATGCACATTTTAAAGGATGAACAATGTTAATAACAATTAAAAACATGAGTAAAGATTATCCCGTTGGCAAAGGAAGTTTCCGAGCACTTAAAGCGATTGATCTAACCATAGCCAAAGGTGAATTCACCGGCATCGTCGGGCCCAGTGGTTCCGGGAAAACCACATTATTAAATATCATAGGAACGTTGGATAATCAAACCTCTGGAGAAGTAAACGTTTTAGGCAATAAGGTTGGATCAATTTCAACGTTGGATGCATCAAAACTTCGGAGCAGAGATATCGGGTTTATCTTCCAAACCTACAATCTTCTACCTGTTTACACGGTGTTCGAAAATGTTGAATTTCCTCTTCTTCTGCTTAAGATGGATGCTAAGCAAAGAAGAAAAGCTGTAATGGAAGCATTGGAATGGGTTGGATTGACGGATAAGGAAAAATCTCGACCTGCACAACTCTCCGGTGGAGAATCTCAACGGGTAGCAATTGCCAGAGCTATTGTTAAAAAACCCCAATTGATTCTTGCAGACGAGCCAACTGCCAATCTTGATGCAGAGAATTCTCATCACATTTTAAGGACGATGGAAGAGATTAATAAAAACACCCAAACGACCTTTCTCTTCTCTACCCATGATGATAAGGTCATCTCTTATCTCAAACGCAAAATCACCCTGATTGACGGTCGCATCACCTCCGATGAGGTATGCGAAAGAAGGAAGCATGATAATTAAATTAGCGTTACGAAATATATTAGGAGCCGGATTTAGAACCTGGTTGAACATCTTCATCCTCTCCCTCTCATATTTCACAATAATTGCCATGCAGGGATTTCTGGTTGGATGGCAAGAGGATGCAACGCGGGAAATCAAAGCCTGGGATATTGCAGAAGGACAATACTGGCAGCAACACTATGATCCCTATGATCCCTACTCACTTGATGATAGCTATAGCAGCATCCCCACAGAACTTCAATCACAGGTAGATGCCGATAATGCTACCGCAATTCTCATCTCAACAGCAACAATTTACCCCGATGGACGCATGCGCAATATCACCTTGAAGGGTATTGATCCAAATCAGCAACTTCTGGCACTACCCACTGCAAAATTACTGAATAATCCCGAGATACAGGGATGCATAATTGGTGCAAATTTTGCCAGACAACTCAACATCTCTCAAGGTGACTATCTAACCCTGCGCTGGCGGGATAAGAACGGTACCTTTGATGCCACAGATATTATGATCAAAGCAATTTTTTCTACCACAGTTATCGGTGTGGATAACAATCAAATCTGGATACCTCTTGATAAGATGCAGCAGATGTTGGATCTTAAAGATTATGCTACCATTATAACAGTGTCGGATAAGCTGAAGATAAGAGATTATGAAGGTTGGATATTCAGAGATCAGGCATTCCTCCTCCAGGATCTCGAGAATATGATCCAGGCTAAATCAGCCGGATCATCGATCATGTACATCCTCCTGCTTTTCCTGGCAATGCTGGCTATTTTCGACACCCAGATCCTCTCCATATTCCGACGCAGAAAAGAAATTGGGACAATGATGGCTTTAGGATTAACCAGACTCCGAGTGATTATTCTATTCACTATGGAAGGCGTCATGCATGCAATCCTTGCTGTATTTATGGGCGCAATCTATGGTCTTCCATTGCTCAAACTATTCGAGCATATTGGATTGAACATCGGACCCAATGCACAGGATTTTGGTTTAAACGGCTTAGATGATACCCTCTATCCAATTTATACTCTGAAACTGGTTGTTGTGACCATAATCATAGTACTGGCAACCGTTACAATCGTAAGCTATCTTCCAACCAGGAGGATTGCAGAGTTGAAACCCACCGATGCATTAAAAGGGAAATTCAGTAGTAAATAAGCAGATAATAGAATTGATAGGATAAGATATGTTTAAATTTTTAGCAAAAGGATTACTGAGAGATCGAAGCAGAAGCCTCTTCCCCATCCTGATCATTGCAGCTGGAGTGATGATAACGGTGGTAGTCTACAGCTGGTTAAATGGGTTTTCTGCCATGCTGATCAAAGAAAATGCCCGTTTTGAAACCGGCCATGTTAAGATTATCACCTCAGCCTATAAAGAGCTGATGGATCAACGTCCCTATGATCTTGGATTAACCGATGTTGACCAATTACTTACCACTCTGGAATCACGATATAGCACCATCAAGTGGAAACCGCGTATCTATTTTGGAGGACTTCTGGATCTGCCCGATGAAGAGGGTACAACCATAGAACAGGGTGAGGTAATGGGATTAGCGGTAGATCTCTTTAATGATCAATATGAATCGGATCTATTGAATCTACACAATGCCCTTACAGCGGGAGAACTACCTCAACAACATGGTGAGCTCCTTATCAGCGAAGAGATTGCTGAGAAAATGAACATCCCGCTTGGAGCAGAAATTTCACTTATCGGAAGCACCATGTATGGCTCCATGGCAATTACAAATTTCAGGGTAACCGGGTTTCTGCGTTTCGGCATCCAGGCAATGGATCGCGGAGCCGTTATTGCTGATATTGCCGATATTCGTTATATGCTTGATATGGATGATGCAGCCAGCGAAGTACTTGGTTTTCTTCCAACCTATAATGAGGATGAAATTGTTCGTATTTCCGAAGATTTTAATGCTTTTTTTCATGATGACAGTGATGAATTCTCACCATTAATGATCACCCTGCGCTCTCAACAGAATCTCGATTATCTCCTCTCCGCCATGCAGGAACGGATGGGATTGTTTATCTTCATCTTCGTCTTTGTCATGTCTCTGGTTCTCTGGAATTCCGGTTTGATGAACGGTATCCGACGTTATGGAGAGATTGGAGTGAGACTGGCAATAGGCGAGAACAAGCATCATATCTACGGTTCGCTTCTGGTTGAATCAATTGTAACCGGTATTATTGCAACAATTATTGGAACAATTTGTGGTTTGATCATATCCTATATCCTGCAATATAATGGCATCAATATTGCCTCTCTGATGAAGGATGTCCAGATTGTAATGGGATCAAAAATGCAGGCTCAGGTTACAGCAACCAGCTACTATATTGGATTCATTCCCGGTGTGATGGCATCACTTATTGGAGCAGCCATATCGGGTCTTGGTATTTATCGACGGAAAACAGCACAATTATTCAAGGAGTTGGAAGCATGAAAAGGTATTGGATTTTACCGATTATCTTAATGTGTATTACATTGAATGCGGAGTTTCCATCAGGAGATTTTCTACTGCAGAAGATAGATGAAAACATGTATTCAAATAGAGTTATTACCGAGTCAGAGATGATTATTCATGGTAGAAGAAGCAGTAAATCCCTGCGATTGAAAAGTTGGAAAGAGGGTGATGAGAAATCCTTTTCAGAATATCTATATCCACCCCGGGATGCCGGGACAAAAATGCTGAAATTAGGAGATGATCTCTGGATTTATAATCCCCAGGCCGATAGAACTATCCGGATATCAGGACACATGTTAAGGCAATCTGTTATGGGTTCCGATCTCAGTTATGAAGATCTGATGGAGGAATCCGAAATGGGCGATAAATATCGGGCAATGGTTATAGCTGAAGAGGTGATCGATGACAGACCCTGCTGGGTTGTGGAATTGATTGCAATGGATTCGGAAATCGCATATTACTCCAGAAAACTCTGGGTTGATAAAGAACGTTATCTCGCTATCAAAGAAGAACGTTTTGCCAAAAGTGGTAAGCTATTGAAATCAACACATCTCTTTGATATTATCATAATCGATGAACGCTGGTATCCAAAACGAATGATCTTTAAAGATGAGTTGAAAAAGGGTAAAGGCACCGAGCTCGTCATCCATTCTATTGATTTCGATGCAGATATCCCTGAATCAACTTTTTCGAAAGCTGCATTGAGGAAGTAGTAAGTTGATGGGTTAGCTGAATTGTTTAACTGTTGTAATTAATGGAACTGGTTGAACGGGTTAACTGGTTCAACCAATTTAACTAAAACAACAAAAAAAGGCAGGACACCTTTGGGGATTATTCCTGCCTTATCAATAAATTATATTATCTTAGAATGAATAGCCAATCATAAGTGAAAGAACGCTATTTTTAGCTTCAAAGTCCATTTCTGTATCATAGACATTACTTAAACCCATCTCGTATCGCGCATCCAATATTACATTATAAACAGTTAAACCAAAACCAAAAGCCAAACCAAAATCTAAGCTGTTTACATCGTTGATATCACCGTCTTCTTTAAAGATTTCGGTGTCTACTTCTCCCTGATAGGTATGTTTTTTGACATGTTTATTGTCATAATGTGCATAAGTATTAAGACCAACTAAAGGGCCAAAAAGCATACTGATATCAACGTTATTATTTACCGCATCAACCACCCTACCCAGCATACCAAGCTGGATATAGCTTAGTGATATTTCGTTTTCGATATAATGTCTTCTGTTGCTGTAATTATCATCCTGATAATCATATTTTATCAACCAACCCTTTGTTGAATACATACCTTCGAATTGAAGCTGAAACTTCTGCCCCAGTTGTTTTGTTACGAATCCTCCGATCCTGTAACCTGTTATCTGTTCATTATTTTCAATATCATCCCCGGATACATTAGCGAAATTTACACCACCAAATAATCCTCTGGATGAAACATCATTTTGACAGAATAATATAGATGATGATGTTAAAAACAACACTAATATAAGCATAAAACTCAATTTTTTCATGTTAGCTCCTTTTGTATTAACGATATATTTATATATAAACAACATTACCCCCCCCAGATAAAGTCAATATTTTTCTTAGTTAAGTAATTTCAAATGGAGTTAACCAAAAATTTGAGGATATTTTTTTGAGACTTTATACCAAAATGGTTTCGCAAGTCCTATATTAGTCAAAAATGGAATAATTATAAATAAAAAAAAGAGGCAGGCAAAAACCTACCTCTCAATTTAAAACATTTGTTTTAGAAAGAATATCCGACCATAAGTGAAAGAACTGAGTTTTTGATATCAAAATCTTCGTCAGTATCATCAATACTTGTTAAACCCATTTCATATCTTGCATCAACGCTGAATTTATTAAACATAACTCCACCACCAAAAACAAGACCAAGATCTAAAGCTTTGATATCTTCAAGATCATCTTCTTCAGAACCACTTTCGTCAAACATAAGGTCACCATCTTCATCATAAACTTTTAATGAATACTCAGCATCGCCTGTTGCTGAGATATTGAAAGCAACTGCTGGACCAGCCATGATGTAAGGCTTCATATTTCCAGCTGTGTTTACATCATATCTTGCTAAAATTGGAATTTCGATGTAGTTTAAGCAGATTGTCATTTCGAGTTCTTCTTCGTAAGTCCAACCTTCATCTTCTTCTTCCATAGTCTCTTCCATTTTTGCGCCTTTAGAAGTGAAAAGAAGTTCTGGTTGAATTGTAATGTTTTCATTCAATTTGTAAGTTAAATAACCACCAACTGCTAATCCCATTTTTGCATCATAATCTTCTACATCATCACCAGTAAGATTGGCAAAGTTAAGACCGGCTTTAATACCTTTGTCTACAATACCTTGGGCCATAAGTGATGCTGAAAGTCCTAAAACCAATAATAAAACTAAAACCATTTTCATTTTTCTCATTCTACACTCCTTTTTTTTTAACATTGTGAGAAATGTTATTTACATCGTAAATTTGAATTATCCTAAATACAGTTTCGCATTATGTGAGTCAATTATTTTCTATTTAAAAAAATTTATTTAGTATTAAAAAAAATCTAAACGTAAATAAATGAATGGATTATATAAAGTGCTTTTCTTGCATCACACCCATGCATCCCATTTACAAAATCACTACAACTTTCTACCTCTATTAAATTCTTCATGGCTTTTCGTTTCCTGTGGTTTCTTCATCCTTCGATAAATTTTCTCACTCCGGAAGAAAGCACTCAGTATAAGGTATGTAAAAGAATAATCAATTTTTACACCTTCGTGCCTGGCGTTTTCTTGGCCTTAGTAATACAAAAAAAATCTTGACATATAATATCCTCATATCAGAAAACTCTCATATGATAAAGATGAGGTTATTATGTTGGATGAATTTGTTGTGAAAAAGCTCTCAAAATTGTTTAATGTTATATCTAATGAAATAAGAATCAAAATAATCTATACTTTAATGGCTGAAGAGTCCATGACAGTAACTGAATTAGCAAAGAAACTAGATACACCCCAAAACACACTTTCTGCCCACCTTAAAATTCTTTATGAAGGCAATTATCTGGAGAAAGAACAGAAATGGAGAAATATACATTATTCTATTAAAGAACCAAAACTTAAAGAAATCTTAGAGATGGGGACACTAATCTTATATAGAAAATGGGAAGGTAACTGGGAAAAAATAGCTCAAGCAAAAAATAATATTGAAAAGATAAATAAAACAAAACCTGTGGAGGGATAAATGGAGAAGATAATACCACGTTGGGAATGGCGAACATTTGGTAATGATTTCGGCGCATCAGAAGAATTAATAAAAAATTCTGGAAAACCTTTAGTAAGAGAAAGTAAAGAGATTTATATTTTATCTACAGAGAGTAATGATAATACAAAAATCCGCGATGAATTAATGGACATAAAAACTCCCTTAAGAATTAATAAAAATGGCTTAGAACAATGGACAGTTGTCATGAAAGCGGGTTTTCCAATTCACATAAATGATTTGGCTATTGTGTATAAAGCATTTGGATTTCCGCTTCCTTATTTAGCCAAAGATGAGTATGAATATAGTGAGTATATCAATACTTTAATTGGTGAAAATCCTAAACTTAGACCTGTAGCCGTCACAAAAAAACGTTCAGGATATCTTATAGATGAAGCTATTGTAGAGATTGCCGAAGTTACTTTTGATGGTAATCCAACTAGAACAATAGCTGTTGAGCATGCTGACCCAGAATTAGTTTTAGCTACTGTAAAAAAGCTAAAGCTACAGAATTTCGAAAATATAAACTACATTAAAGCTATGAAAAATCAATTTGGATTAGAATATTAACAAATTTGCGGAGGTAGAGAATATGGCAAAATATGCAATCCTTGATATAGGTACAAATTCAATTAAATTCTTTCTCACCGAAGTATTAGACGGCAAGTTTAAAGTAATAAAAGATACTAATAACATCTCACGTTTAGGTGAAGGATTACTAGAGAGTGGCAAAATCTCCGATGAAGCAATGGAAAGAAATCTTATAGCCTTAAGGGAATTTAAGGAAGAAGCAACTGCCAATCAAGCTGATAAGATTGTAGCTGTTGGAACTATGTGCTTAAGAACCGCAAATAACGCATCAGTTTTTATTGATCTGGTTAAGAAAAAATTAGGTATCTCTATTGAAGTTATTGATGGCGTAGAAGAAGCTCGGCTTTCTTATTTGGCAGTTTTATCAACTATTGGAGAAACAGATCGTGATGTTGTAGTTTTTGACACAGGTGGAGGAAGCACCGAATTCATCTTTGGAAAAGGCAGAGAACTGCTAGATCGAATAAGCTTAAATCTGGGAGCTGTGCAACCAACAGAGAAATACTTGCTTTCCGACCCGGTAACACCCAAAGAAGTCGAAGATATGCTGGTTCATATGAAAGCATATTTTAAGAAACATAAAATTGAAGGGACAGCTGACTGTATTAATGTAAACGATAATAATACAGTCA
>CAYYLA010000066.1:0-7311 GCA_964441785.1 uncultured Candidatus Cloacimonadota bacterium
TAATTCTCTTGTATTTTCAGAAATAGTAGCTTCACCATCTCTGCTGTAAACATCAAAATTAGTTTGTTCAATTGGCAAATCTGTTGAAGGACCAGCTTCATCCCAGGCAAGAAGAACACCATTATCTATATCTGTAACTATGAGATTAGAAGGGGCAAATATGGTTTCTTGCAAAACAACTATAATAGTTGTAACCTCATAGGTGTCTATGCCGACTTGTTGGAAATCATCGAAACCGGCTAATGTTATAGAAAGATCATAGATACCAGGCCAAACCTCAGGAATGGTTATTTGTCCATTTGCTGGAGCTATTGCCTGATAAACATGTTCAGGATTACCATCAATATTGGTAAGTATAACTAACGCATCTTCAGGGTTGTCACCGCTATTGGTTGAAATCTCAACTGTAATTGGTACGGGAGGATCGATACAGGTATTTGAAGAGAAGGCTGGTTCCGATGCTACTCCATTTGTGTAGAGAGCGGTAACTGCATATTTATATACACCAGGGTCAACAGATTGCCATGTAGCATCTGTATATGTAGTGTCTGTAATGTTTGTAGCTATTTCAACCCAGGTTAAAGGATTATCTTCGTCACATGTCAGCAAACGGTGAAGCATGTATGATTCAAAAGAACGATTATTCCTGGTAATACCATCGGGCGCATTCCAGCTGATAAAGGCATCGCCGGTTGCTATCTCTACAGCGCTTACATTTGATGGAGGGTAAGCGATTTCAGATATCATAAGAAAACCAAGATCAAGATCAGTTGCTCCAACCTCTAACGCGTCGTTTATATAGGTCTGATAACCATCATATTGGATTGTTAATGTATAGATTTGCTCTGAAACTACTCCGGGAATAATAAACATACCAATCGTATCTGTAACTGTTTCGTAATTCTCGATACCTGCCAGTTGAATCTCCGCACCAACTGCTGGTTCTTCCGTATCACCTGTGATTACGTGACCGGAGATGCTTACACTTGGCATTGGGTCTTTATAGACTTTTTGAGCTATGATTTCATTTTGGGTTATTGTAATATTAGCATAAACAGATCCGATGGTTGCTAGTGAATTGACAATCACGAAAATAATAAATAACATATTGAATTTTTTCATAATCTTCTCTCCTACTCTCTCAATATTTTATGCAACTATTATGTTTAACTTATTAAGTAATAAAAACATAATTAATAAAAATGAAATGCGTGTCAAATATTTTATAAATGTTGGGAAATGATATGTAGCTATCCAAGAACGCAAGTGAATAATTCTGAGAGTAAGGCGAACTTATTTCACACCATTTCAACTTCGACTTCGCTCAGTTACCAATTCAACTTCGGTCAGTTACCCGTCCAACCATTCGCAAGGTCTAAAGACCATTGCGAAGGTCTCGATATTTCACCGGACTTTTTATCACTCTTTGCAGTGCGCTATTCGCATCTCGCCTTTATTATTTTCTTATTTCTTTGAGTACATGGACTGCCTGGGCGAAGCCATTTGATATTTGTGGCTGAAATTGATTTGAGTAATAAAAAAAAGCCCCGGATTTCTCCGGGGCTATTATCTAGCTTAAGATAACTTAGCTAAGAAACTATTTCATAAGGACTTGTCCCATGAAATGTTTCTTCCTCTTATTTCATAAGGACCTGTCCCATGAAATTCTGCAATAGCAGATTATTTCATAAGGATCATTTTCTTAGTTGAAGTATATCTTCCAGCTTTCATTTTGTAGAAATAAACACCTGATGCAACGCTTGTCTGGTTGTCATCAGTACCATTCCAATTGATGTTATAGAAATCAGCATTCATATAACCATCAACGAGAGTTCTAACTTTTTCACCTCTAACGTTGTAGATATCGATTGTAACATTACCAGCTTCAACAAGTGAGAAACTGATTGTTGTAGTTGGGTTGAATGGGTTAGGATAGTTACCACTGAGTTTTGTAACTACAGGGATAAGATTTTCTTCAGATTCTGTATACATTTCTACAGTAACGAGTTCAGATTCATTACCAGAAGTATAAAGAGCAGATACACCAAATGTATGAGTACCAGCAGCAACACCTTGAAGAAGATATTCTAATTCTGTTGTAGTACCAGCGATAGTACCATCAACATAGATGTTATAGTTCATTAATTCTCTTGTATTTTCAGAAATAGTAGCTTCACCATCTCTGCTGTAAACATCATGAGTAGATGTTACATTAACAACAGAAGCACTACGTGTTTTTAATGAACCGTCAAATGTGATAACGCGACCTTCAGGATCAGTAACAGCTATATCATCAATCATCCACCAGAACCAGAGACCAAGTCCGTCGCCATCAATAGCATGCCAAGCGAGTTGAACTTCACCAGGATAAGCTGAAAGGTCGATATTTACATCTTCCCAATCACTTGCGATCTGGCTATCAGTAACAGCATCCCAGAGAGTTTCCCATGTAGATCCACCATCTGTAGAGATTTTTACATAATAATGGTCGCCATTAGTAGAACCTAATGCACCAGTATAACTCCAGAAATGAAGATTAGCACATGCTGCAAATGCAGGAGTGATAAGCCATTCGTCTTGAGCACTGTAATCCCAAGCTACAGCAGCCTGATATTCACCTTCTTGAGGAACAATGTCACCATCAGAGAAAGTAACAGTACCTTCTTGATGCCATGTAGCAGCAGCATTAGTCTGTTCAAGTGTCCAATCTGCTGGAGGAACTGCAGTTTCGAAACCTTCTGTGAATGGTTCGCCTGACGGACCAGCTTCATCCCATGCAAGGTGAACACCATCTTCTACGTCTGTAACAACAAGGTTAGATGGAGCATATATGAATTCATTCAATTCAACTGGAATAGTCATAACGTCAAAGATATTAACGCCAGCTTGTTCGTAACCTTCGAAACCAGCTAAAGAAACTTCAAGATCATAAACACCAACCCAAACTTCTGGGAAGTTAACAGATCCACCTGTAGGAGCTACAGCCTGATAAACATGTTCAGGATCAGCATCAATATTAGTAAGAGTAACCATTGCACCAGCAGCATCGTCGCCAGCATCAGTTGTTACGTTTACTGTAACTGATGTAGTCATATTTGATTCAATTTCATTTGAGAATGCAGGAACAGCAGCTACACCATTTGTGTAGATAGCTGTAACAGCATATTTGTATACACCAGCGTCTACAGATTGCCATGTAGCATCTGTATATGTAGTATCTGTAACACCAGTAGCAACTTCAGTCCAAGATACTGGGTCATCTTCATTGCCAGAAAGTAAACGATGAACATTATATGTTTCAAGAAGACGTGAGTCTGTGCTTTCAACATTCTGGTTCATGTTAATAACTGGAGCAGAAGTTTCAACTTTATTTGGTAATTCGCTATAAACAAGTTCACTATAATCAGTACTGATATTATCAGAAACACCAGTAAGTCTGAGTTCACCCATGTTAACACCCATAGCACGAATAGTGAAGTTATATGGGAAACCAGCAGGTCCAACGTCTAACCAGGCGTTACCTGTTGTCCAGTCTGCAATACCCCATTGTGTACCTTCCTGGAATTCATAAGGTTCACCAACACCATCATCTGTACCAAGAGCTGTAAAGATACCAGGAGTACAAACACCTACGAAGAAACCGTTAGGAGCATCTACTGCTGCTGGTAATGTATAGGTATTCCAAGCATCATCAACATTTGGTTGTACTTCTGACTGGTGAAGAAGTTGTTCAACATCAGGAACACCAGCAGCATCTAAACCAAAGATATAAAGAACAGCTTCTGTATGAGCTGCATTAGATGTAAGATACCAAGTAATTTCAGAGATAGAAGCATTGTAAGGATAAGAACCACCCATTACAGCGTTTTCATTAGCACCGAAACCAAGCTGAGCTGTTGCAGTACCATCATCATATCTGAATTCAGTCATTGATCCACCACCTGGAGCATTCCAGACGATGTAAGCGTCACCACTATGATTTTCTTCTGCAAGAACGTTCATAGCTGGTAATGCGATTTCTTCAATAACAACATCACCAAGATCAAGATCTGTTGTTCCAACAGCTACATTTTCATCTGTGTATGTAGCATAACCTTCATATGTGATTGTCATTGTATAAGTCTGATCTGAATATACACCAGGAATAGTGAATGTACCATCAGCAGCTGTCATGATACCTTCATAAGTTTCATAACCTTCAAGTGTGATTTCAGCACCTTCTACGTTTGCACCAGTATCACTTGTTACAACGTGACCAGTAACGTTAACGTTAGGAAGTTGTTCAAGGTATAAATCTTGAACGAGAAGTTCGTCCTGAGCAATAGTAATATTTTCTGTTGTGTCATAGTAACCGTGAGCAGAAGCTGTTACTGTATGATCGCCAACAAAAAGGAATGGGAAGTAGTAGTAACCTGTAGCATCAGTATACTGTGTAAAAGTCATGTCGTCAATAGTTACAACAACTTCAGCACCTTCGATAATATCTCTAGTATCATCTTCGTATACATAACCTTCCATCATACCATGATCTTCAGGATTCATGAAGAACTGGATATTAGGATGTTCGTTACCTAAATGAAGAGTAGCACTGGCAGCGTCAGGATTCATTGGATCAAATTCTTCTGAGTCTGCATAGATATATCTTGTACGATTTGGATGAGCATCGTCAACTGTACATTCCCACTTATCTGATGAACTGTAATAATCTGTATCTAATGGTCTATTTACATAAACAACCAGATTACCAGCACCTGTATAAACGAAAGGATTTTCAAGTGGAATCATAATATCATTAGCACCAGAAGGTAAACTAACATTACCATCGAAAACTAATGTGAAATCTTCATAAGGAACCCAACCAGCTTCACCGTCAGCTTGAGTAGTTTCACCCATCCAAACTTTAAGAGGTGTACCAGCAGAAAGGTCTGATAAGAAGTTGTTGAAATACTGAATAGCAGTAACAGCACCAAAACCTGAGAATTCTTCAGGATAATACCAGGCTTGTGATAAACTGTTTTTCCAGTAGAAGTTAGCTGGCATATAATTCTGGATGTTACCAGTATTTTCACCAACAGTTACAACTAAAACATCAGCAGCTTGAACTGTAACAGCTAAGTCTGGAGTTTGGTTGTTGTCTGTATTCATGTCTGCAGCATAGTCAACAACAGCATAAAGAACAGTAGCACCTGCAACAGCAGGAGTCCAGGAGATGCCATAACTTTCTGTAGCGCCTGGATCAAGGTTTGTTACTGTAGTTGATCCAACCATGTTACCTTCACCTTCATAAAGAGTTACATCGAAGTTTGCGCCAGCATTCTGGCCCTGATTGTAAACAGCTATTTCGTATGTAGCAGCAGCATCAACAGAAGGAGTGATGTTACCTGTAACTGAAACAGCTACAAGGTCATCATCTAAAGCAGGATCTACTGTAAAAGTTCCACTAAATGAATGTGGTGGTGCACCGTAATCTTCACCATCAACGTTGTAATCAACATCAAGATTTCCTGAAAAATCTGCTGCAATGTCAACGATAAAAGAAATGGTATAAGGTGAACCATTACCAGAGAGGTAACCTAAGTCATAAGTGCCATAAAGTCCCCAAGTTATTGTTTGACCAGACACATTATTGAAATCTAGATGATAAGATCCATTTACTATATTTTCTTGAGTAGCAGCGGGAGTAACTCCTGCTGGAAATGTGAAGTCAATGGATGTAACCCATTCCACGTCAGGTGAAGACACGGATAGGATTGCTTCGATAGTGTTTGTTGTTCCCGCAGTGTAGAGACCATCACAGGTAATTTCACCAGTAATTTCTCTGTCTGCAAAGGCTACACTAACCATAAGTACTAAAACGAAAAGAATAATTGCTTTTTTCATGATTTAATTTCTCCTTTTATTATTAAATTCTCTAACCCCTTAATTGCGATAGTAACATTCAAATACATCAAAATTGCGAAATCCTTTTTTCTCAAAATCTTTAAAAACGACATTTTCTTTCATATTCTTTTTCTTCTTAAAATTCCTTTTCTTAGAGCTATAAAATCAAAATATGGTTAATCCTGTGTCAATAACTTTTTTTCATTTTTAAGGATTCTCTTAATTTTTACTTTTTAATTTGACCGTAAAGCCTGATTATCAGCTCAGGTTTTGATGGTGAGTTACTGTATATTTTCACATTGCCTGTGAATTTCTTCAGCGGAAATTTTGGCTCAATGGATAGCACTATTTCACCTGATTGGTTTGCTCCTATTTGGCTGAGAAATGATTCTACTCTAAAACCGTATCCGGGTACTATTTTATGTATAAATAACGTTTTGCTACCAAGGTTTTTAACTGGTATAGAAAACCGGTGTTTCTCTCCAACCTTTGCTTTGCCAAAATTTACAAAATCATTTTCTGCATGTATTAGAGGTGATACCTTTAACTCTGCTTCCGTAAGATGTGAAAAATCCTCTTGAATTTTTCCTTCTAGTATCAACGTCCCCTGCACTGTTGATGAACCAATAGTGGCAATTATTTTGTTCTTTTCTACAAATTCTCCCATCATAGCCTTTGTTGTCGGTTTTAATCGAAAAATTATAAATCCTATTTCATCTGGTTGAATTGTCTGGGGATTTGTTTTGATTTCAAAATAATCGTTTTCCTCAAATGTTATTATAGCAGGTTGATCATAATAATTGGCTATTCGTAAACTATCCAGAAATGTTTCATTTTCCATGTGCTTGCCAATATTATGCTTCAATTTCTCAATCTTTAACTGTCCAATTGATGAACGTAATTTTCCTGGGGTAGGTTCAACATAGCCCTTTATATATACAAGTTCTTTGCTATTTTCTGCATTGGAATAAATGGTGATTCGTTTATTGAAGGCTTTCAATCTGTTAGTCGGGTCAAAGGAGGAAACAAACGATCCTTCTGTTCCGGGAGCTATGGGCTCAGCTGTCCAGCTGATTATTGTACATCCTCAGGATGGTTTGACCTTTTCAAGGATTAAGTCGGAATCGCCTTCATTTACAAAAACAAAGGTGTGTCTTACTTCGCCATCTTCTTCTTTGATTGTTCCAAAATCATGGATGGATTTATCTAACTTGATAATTGGTAATGCAAGCAATTGAACGAAACTTATCAAACAAAAAATGATGCTGAGGAAATGTTTATTTATCATCCTTCTCCTGCTTAAAACGATAGATCTCTTCGGCTTCTTTCTGCATCCCAAGATCTCGTGCTTTACTTTCCCAGGAACGTGTATTGGTCTCCAGATCTTTATTCTCATTGGATAACCGCTCATTTTCCTTTTTAAAATATTCC
>CAYYLA010000066.1:7321-11641 GCA_964441785.1 uncultured Candidatus Cloacimonadota bacterium
TCTTTGGCTGCATAGTGTATTTTGAGCTTTTCTATCTCTGCTTCTTTTTGTGCCAATTTCCTCTTTACCTGATATCGCTTAAATAGACTGGCACTATCAAGAAAAAGAAAATGTATAATCAAATATGCAACGATTAGTAAAAATATGATTTTAGCTACTGATTTCTTTCCCATATCTCCTCTTCTCAAAACTAATAGTTGTTATCTTATATTTTCAAAGATTTGCAGTCCAGAAATTTATTTTACGAGGAGTTTTGCCAAAGCGCTTTTCTTTATATCTACAGCATGATAAGGGCAAAGTTCATGACAACACATGCATTTGATACAAGCTGATTTATCAATTACTAATTTATTCGCGGTTTTATCAAAACTGATAGCTTTAACAGGACAACTCTTCTGGCAGACATAGCAGAGTTTACAGTTTTCGGTGATCTCCGGATAGTAGGTATACATCTTCTTAAAGAGATTATGTAGAAACTTAGGTGATTTACTGATTAATTTTACCAATAATCCAATTTTTTTATGCTTTACATGTTCAAAGACAAAATTCTTCCACTGAGAATCAACCTCAATCATTGTTTCATTTAACCCATCCAGGATTAAGGAATCATGGATGTATGCCAACTGTCTACTTTTGAATACCATCATACCCGCAGCCTGATAATCCAATGCAGAAGCCGATTGCGAAGCAAAGAGAACACCAAAGTCTCGGCGATCACCAGCCGAAGGTCCTTGTCCTTCCATGCCCTGGATACCATCGACAATGTTGAGCACAATCTTATCCTTGGCTATTTGGTAAAGCGATTTAAGAACACCGGAGAAATTATCATAATCCGGATACTCTTTGTGATAATCGGATTTCTTTAATCCCGGGATCAAACCATAAAGATTCTTTATCGCTCCCGTGTAATACATCAAACTATGGGTTTTATATTTGGCCATATTAATTACAGCATCAGCTTCAAGAAAATGTTTTGATATGGTAAAATTAAAAGAGTTGAAAGAGATTTGTTCCACACCACCATTACTGAAGTTAACAAGCGGAACGTTCATCTCCTCACATAACGCCTGGATCCCTGTAGCTTTCCAGGTAACCTGAACAGGCAGTGATCCACCCGGACTATCACCAACTACAACATGTTTACCCTTTTCCTGTAACAGTGAGATCATTGCCTTAATAACAACAGGATTTGTGGTAACAGCTTTCTCCGGTGCGTAAGGCCCGAGCATATTGGGCTTTATAAGGATGTTGGTTTTATCGTTCAACTGCGACCAGAGATCGATCTTCTCCGCAGTTTCCTGCAGAAAAGATCGTATCTGATCAAAATCATAACGATTGATTTTTTCTATATAAACATGCATTATTTAAATGCTTCCATACCAGAAAAATCACGGTAATGATCAAAACTTTCCAGGATTCTGGCATCATCGTCAGTTTCTTCTTTCAGAACCATGCGGCAGAGTAATTCGCCTAATCCCGGTCCTAACATGAAGCCTTGACCACACATGCCAACAGCATTTATCACATTACTGATTTCTTTAGGGCGTCCAACAATAGGGAATCCATCAGGAGTCATTGGGTATTGACCTCGCCAGGTACGTCTTACCTTAAGGTTTTTCAAACGAGGATAAATCTCTACCATACGTTTAGAACATAGAGGTAAGAATTCAGATGTCGAACGATTATCAATCCCAACAATCGCCGGTTCTGGTGTTATACAGAAAACTACCTGACCTTCATTGTTCTGATAGAAGTAGAAGTTGGCAGATCCTGGAGCTTTACGCATATCCACAACCATTGGTTCAAAGAATCGTGATACCGGTTCGGTAATTCCTGCTTCATGATTATCTGGATTAACAGGAAGATCGAGATTCATCATGGCTCCAATCTCTTTTGCATTATTACCCGATGCATTTATCAAAGTTTTGCAGCAATAACTACCCTTGTCTGTAACAATCTCAGTTACCGTTTCACCATCCATCTTTATAGAGGTTACGGCTTCGTTAAATTTATATTCAGCACCATATTCAAGGCTTTTAAAATAGAACGCATTCGATGATAACAGGGGAGAGGCTGAACCATCTTCCCATGAGTAGGTTGATCCTCGCAGGTTTTCCATCATTATGCCGGGAACAAGCTCAGCATATTCCTCAGGTGAAACCCATTTGATCTTTAATCCAAAGGAATGCTGGATTTTCATCAGATCTTTGAGCTTCTTCTCATCTTCTTCAGTGTAGGCCGGATAACTGTAACCATTACTCATCCAACCTATGTCATCACCAAATTTCTCTTCCCAGGTCGAAAAAATCTCAATACTTCTCTGGCATATCTTCATCTTACCAAAATCAGAATGCGTTGCCCTGATTCCACCAATCGCTTTTTTATTATTTGCCTGTCCGGGAGAGGGACGGCTCTCAATTACTAATACCTTCTGTTTGTGTTCAGCTAACGACATTGCTGCCGGCACACCAACCGATCCGGCCCCAATTATTATAACATCATAGATATTACTCATTATTGCCTTCCTTTTCACCTGCAAATGTTCCCAATGGAACCTCTACATAAAGTGGTCTGCGTGTGTTTTCTTCTATATCATCAAGTGCTATACCTTCTTGACGGAATACCTGTTTGATCAGGTTATCACAAGTCTTAGCACCACAGGGTCCCATTCCGGCACGTGTTATCGCTTTTACCTGATTCAAATCACGAATCCCTTTTCTGATTAACGCACGAATCTCACCGGCAGTTACGCGTTCACATAAACATACCATCTCATCATCCATTAAATATCTCTCCGGAACTTCATCCTCACGCGTTTTGCTGATGCTTCCATCCTGAACAATAAATGATACGATCTTGCGTGCTATATCTGCTGTCGCTTCAATGCGCACTAACTGTGTCCTGTTATTGGCTTTTATATCCCTGACTTCAACAACCTTGAAATCTCCAAGCTCATTGCCATTGATATCAACACAGGTAAGTGAATCTCCAATCCCAACTGGGATATTGGAGATCTCATAAGGTAACGTAACTATCGGATGCTCCTGATCCTTCCGGAAATCTACCAGCGTTATTGCCAAACCGGGACAGATCGCAACACATTTTCCACATCCAATGCATTTACCTTCAAATGTTGGTGTTCCCATTATTGGATCACCTTTCATGTTAATCGAATTTGTCGGACATACAGTGCTACATGGATTACAGGGAATCTCCTGGATGCAATGGATCACAGGGAATACACCTTCATTAACCTCAGGTGTCTTGTAATCAATGATTTCGCCTGGTTCAGATTTTAATACAGCTGCTTTTTCATACCAACTTTCAGGAACCTGATCTACTGGTGCACCAAGTTCTCGAGCTATTGTTAATCCAGCTATTTTACCATTAAACATTGCTGAGGATGCTTCTGCAATTTCATAAGCATCACCAGCAGAATAAACCTTGATACCTGCCTCTTCTGCCTCTTTGGCAAACTCATTAACTGGCTCAAGTCCAACCGCTATTAATAAGGTATCACAGTCGAAACTCTTCTCTGTGCCTTCTATCGGTTCAAATTTATTGTTGATCTGTGCAATCGTTACAGATGATATACTCTCCTCACCATTGGCTGATGTGACTGTGTGAGATGTATAAATCGGTACACCCAATCGTTTCAATTTATCTGCATGAACCTTGTATCCACCGCATTTTGGCATTGCCTCTACAAGTCCTACAACATCGATACCAGCCTGAAGCGCATGATATCCCGCTATAAGCCCTACATTACCACCACCAACGATGAATAATCGCTCTGTCGGTTTTACCCGATCACGATTGACCAGCGTCTGGAACGCGCCAGCACCATATATACCAGCTAATTTATTACCTTTGAAGCGTAAGAATTTCTCACGTGCTCCTGCTGCATTTAATACGATCTTCGGCGTTACAACTACATACTCGCCATCACGGATAATCCCAACCTTCTTGTCACTGAAAACGTATAAAGCTGTACTATTGGTCCATACATCAATGTTCTCGTTGTCCAAAACACTCTGAGCAAGCATCTTGCCTATATCGTTGACCCGTGTTCCTGCGTAGGAGTCCTCAACTGATCCAAAAAATTTATGTGTCTGTAAAACCAGTTTACCACCCAGCTCCTTCTTGTCATCAACCAGAATTGCCTTTACTCCATTCTCACCTAGCTGAATAGCTGCTGATAATCCCGAAGGTCCACCACCAATGATTAATACATCAGTCTCCAGGTGTTCAATATTTTCCAGATTTGCCTTGCCATCCAGGTCCGGTAACGCGGGTAATCCCTCTACACTCGCTACTTGC
>CAYYLA010000067.1:0-11602 GCA_964441785.1 uncultured Candidatus Cloacimonadota bacterium
TCGATATATCTGATCCAGAACAACCAACATTGAGCAAAAGAGTTGAAGATTTGTGTAGCTATCTTGAAAGATAGGATCGAATTTGATTCCATCGATGAAAGTCTGGTTGATATTGTTTTCCTGATAGCTGTTCCTGATACATTGAAAGATGAATATATAAAGGTTTTAAGTGCAATATCAAATTTCTGTAGGAATGAAGATAATCGCAATATCTTACGAGAATGCGACAACGAAGAGGATGTTTACAAATTACTGAGGATTATTGAAGATGAGATTTAAAACTGGAACTACAATTGTATTATTGCTTGTTGTTATAGGACTATCAGCCGTAAATGATAAAGCCGGAACAACAGGTTTTGCTTTTCTGAAAAGTCGTTTTGGAACCCGAAGTACTGCTATGGGCCAGGCATATACAGGATTATCTGATGATGCCGATGCTGTTTTTTACAATGTATCGGGTTTACTGAATATATCAAGCTCACAGGCTTCTGCCTCTTATGTAAGTTACTTTGATGGGATTAACTGTGGAAGTGCTATCTATGTCGCTCCCATAAATCGAAAATCTGCCGCAGGTGTTTTCTGTCAGTTTCTTTCTGCTACAGAGGATCGCACTCTAATGAATTCCGCTGGTAATTATGCTGGGACGGATGGTACATTTGGTATGTCTAATATACTGATTGGATTAGCCTATGCCTATGATCTTATGGATGCGGTTGATTTTGGCGTGGCAGTAAAATATTTAAGAGAGGATTTGGATGACCATGTTGGATCTGCTTTGGTCGCTGATTTTTCTTTGATGCATCAAACGCCTAATCCTAAATTACGAATTGGAGCGGCAATAAAGAATGTTGGTACCCAGATAGAGTATTATAGTGATGAAGAATATGATGAGCAGCTACCAACAATTATCTCAGCAGGTTTCAGGTTGATAGCAAGGGATAATTTACTTGTTACTGGAGACTTGAATAAGCCATTGGAAGGTGATATTGATGTAAATCTTGGTACAGAGTTTCAGATCCATGAAAGGTTTGCCTTGAGAGCAGGATACAAAACCAAAGCTTCTGATTGGAAAACCGGTGGTGATTATGACTCTTTTGCTGGTATTTCTGGAGGTTTCGGTTTAAATTGGAAGCAGATAGATATCGACTATGCTATTGCATCTTATGGTGATCTTGGCTTTATTAATCAGATAGCTCTCAGTTATAAATTTTAATTTCTTTTGGAATATTATTCGTTGAAGATGGAGCCAATTTCGTATTGTTTGTCGAAATATTTCAAATATAATTATAAAAAAAATAGACAATCAGATTACCCACACAAAATTTTGATCAAATTTTTTTAATGAGGTCTTATGAATAAGAAAGATTTTCTTTTGGAAATAGGAGTCGAAGAGATTCCAGCGGGATATATAAAAAACGCTTTAGATAAATTAACCAATCTATTCTATAAATTATTTGAAGATAATAATTTGAATATTGATGATGTTTCCACATATTCTACACCCAGACGGTTTACTTTGGTAATTCGAGGTGTACAGGAAAGTCAGAAAGATGTTGTATTGGAAAGAGTTGGACCTGCAGTTTCTGCTGCCTATGATGGTGAAAATAATCTAACTAGAGCTGCTCAGGGCTTTTTAAGAGGAGCTGGTGCTGTAGAAACTGACATCTATACTGTGGATTCGCCGAAAGGTAAGAAAATTGCAGTAAAACTTGAAAAAAAAGGTAAACAAACTGAAGACATACTGATTAAATCGATACCCGAAATAATTACAAATCTTAATTTCCCGAAAACTATGCGATGGCAATTGCCAGATCTCAGTTTTGCCAGACCAATTAGATGGTTGGTTGTTCTCTGGGGTGACAAAGTTTTACCCATTAATGCAGCTGGCTTATCCTCATCCAATAAGACACGGGGAAATAGATATTTGCAGGATGAAGCCTTTGGTGAAATTAATGCAATTAATGAGTATGTAGAGACCCTAAGACAATTGTCTGTTATTGTCGATAGAAACGAGCGTAAGGCGATAATTGAGAAGCAACTTAATTCCACCGCAAAAGAGATTGGTTTGCAACTGGTAGAAGATACAGGTCTGCTGGATCTGGTAACTGATCTGGTTGAATACCCTACAGCTGTTGCTGCTAAATTTGACGAAAAGTATCTCTTACTTCCGGAAAAAATTGTTACATCAACATTATCACAACATCAGAAGTATTTTTCTACACGCAATGAAAATGGTGATCTCAGCAATTTCTTTATCTTTGTATCTAATGGTGATCCAAAATACTCCCAATTGATAAGTAAGGGAAATGAAAAGGTTGTTAAGGCGCGTCTTGAGGATGCGGAATTTTTCTTTAATGAAGACAAAGCGAACCCGCTCTCTTACTATGTAGATGAACTTAAGAATGTAACATTTCAGGAGAAATTGGGTACCTTATACGATAAAACAAAACGCATTGAAAAGCTGGTTACATATCTAGGCCAAAAAAATAATCTTACAGAGGAAGAACGGGTTGATGTTATCCGCACAGCAACGTTAGCAAAAGCTGATTTAGTAACATTGATGCTGGGTGAAAAAGAGTTTACCAAATTGCAGGGTTATATGGGATGGAAATATGCTCTGATCAGTGGCGAAAAAGAGGATGTAGCGCTTGGAATTTATGAGCACTACCAACCACGTGGTCAAAACGATTCCTTGCCTTCTACTACGGAGGGAGCGCTAACTGCCATAGCAGATAAGATAGATACGGTTTGTGGTATAATTGCTGCTGGAATGATGCCTACCAGTTCAAGGGATCCTTTTGCTTTACGCAGAGCGGCTAATGGTGTTATTCAGATTGTAGCTGATAAGACATTTACTTTTTCTATTCGTGATTTAATTACCGAATCCTTAGCACTATTTGATTCCCAACTTAAATTAACGGAAACTCTGGAGGACGATCTTGTTCAATTCTTTTCAAATAGACTTGTATGGTTTCTTCAGCAACAAGGTATTGATTATGATATTATTGAAAGTATTATTCATCTTGGATTGGATGATATCCCGGCTACAATGAAGCGTGCAAAAGCATTGCAGAATGTTAAGAGTATGGACGATTTTATAAAATTAGTAATCGGGTTTAAACGTGTATCTAATATAATCGCGTCCCATAAAGAATTCTCTGCTGTTGATGAGAATCTTATATCGGAAGAAAGTGAATTAGTACTATATAGAAAATATCTGGAATTGAAATCTGATATGGATGATCTTCTTCAAAGTAATGACTTTGATAAAATGATAAACAGGCTAATTCAATATGGTGAATTTATTGATAATTTCTTTGATGATGTTTTGGTTAACGTCGATAATGAAGCTGTAAAATACAATCGATATAATCAATTAAATCTAATCAGGAAATTATTTCTAAATGTTGCAGATGTTGCAAAAATTGTTGTAAACGGCGAAATAAAACAATAGGAGTGAATGATGCAAATCCAACTATCTCATAGGGCAAAGGCAATTAAGCCATCACCGACACTTACGGTGTCTTCTCTGGCAAAAAAAATGTGTGCAGAAGGTATTGATGTTATCAATTTTGGTGTTGGAGAACCGGACTTTGATACTCCGGAATACATAAAGATTGCTGGGAAGAAGGCAATTGACGATAATTTTACAAGATATACTGCTTCGGCGGGAATTCTGGATCTGAGAAAGGCAATTGCTGCTAAGTTACTTAGAGATAACGGATTGCATTGTGATCCTAACGATATACTTGTTTCACCTGGTGCGAAGGCATCCATTATTAACATCCTGCAGGCAGTGTGTGATCCCAGAGATGAAGTTCTGATTCCAAGCCCTTATTGGGTAAGTTATACTTCTCAGGTGGAATTAGTAGATGCTCATCCTGTTTTGATACCTACAAAACCAGCTGCTCATTTCAAAATTAAACCAGCTCAATTAAAAAAGACATTATCAGGACTCAGTAATCCAAAAGCAATTATTCTTAACTCTCCAAATAACCCAACTGGCTCTGTTTATACAAAAAAAGAACTGGCTCAGATTGCAGAAATATGTATGGAAAATAATATCCTTATCATATCTGATGAGATTTATGAGAAATTGATTTATGATGGTCTGAAACATATCTCCATTGCCTCGATATCGTCCGAAATCAGGGAAAATACCGTTGTCATTAATGGCGTTTCAAAAGCTTATGCGATGACTGGCTGGCGCCTCGGCTATGCCGCAGGGCCTACAGATGTTATTAAGCTTGCCAGTAGAATACAGAGTCATACCACTTCATGCGTTAATTCTATGACTCAAAAAGCTGCACTTGTCGCCCTGGAAGAAGATGATGGTAGTGTAGAACGGATGCGTATACAGTTTGAACAACGTAGAAACTATCTGGTTAAACGTCTGAATCAAATTGAAAAAGTGCAGTGTGTTATGCCTCAAGGTGCTTTTTATGCTATGCCCTATGTTGGAAAATATCTGACAAAGAATAAATTGAAGATCAGAAATACAGTTGATCTTTGTAAATATATACTGCAGGATTATCATGTAGCCATAGTCCCGGGTTCTGCATTTGGTGCAGAGAATTTTGTGAGATTTTCTTATGCAAATAGTATGGAAAATCTTACAACAGGTGTTGACAGATTTGAAGCAGCTCTTAAGAATTTGTTTTAATGAATCATTTTAAAGAAGAGATAGAGAACAGATTTAAACAGAGAAAGGAAAAAAGGATAAACACCTGGCCCAATTTTCTTATCAGGGTGCTTATCCTTTTATTCCTGATTTTATTTATAAAACAGATTATCAATTCTGATGGTGATATTTTTCATTCTTTCAAGAATTTAACAAATGTGAAATCCGGTACTTCTGCTGAACAGGAAGAATCCAGGTTGAACAATGAATAGACTTTCAAAAATCATGCTGATTACACCCCTCAATTTGTCGCCTTATTTCGTCATTACAATATCAGGGAAGAATAGTTTAAATGGTGGTATTAATAGGCGAAGCTCTTTTTTAATGAGCATCCAGGAAGTTAACTGATGTTAACAATCAATAGTATCAAATATGAAGATATGATGGGAACAGATTTTGCTTATCTTTATTTCAGCAAGGATAGGGGGCAATAATGAAATGGAGGATAATGGTTTCGGGAAAATTGAAACCAAATGAAAACATGGCTATAGATGAAGCCATTCTCAATGGTGTTATAGCTGGAACCAGTGATCCGACAATTAGATTTTACGACTGGGATCCTCCCACAGCTTCTCTTGGATATCATCAACAATTTGAAAAAGAAGTCGATTTTAACCAGTTGAACTCTTTTGGTTGGGGTATTGTTAAACGTCCCACCGGAGGAAGACTTGTTTTGCATATTGATGAAGTAACCTATGCTGTAATAGGCCCTATGGAAGGTTATCTGGCTGGGAATTTAACCCAATCCTATTCCTCAATCAGTCTTGCTCTGGCAGAAGGGTTAAGATTGCTTGATGTGGAGGTTGAATTTGAGAAGGGCTCTCTCTCAACCCATCATCAGCGAGAAGCTAACAATCCCTGCTTTACAAGTAGTTCACGTTATGAATTAAAATACGAAGGGAAGAAAATGGTTGGTAGTGCCCAGGTACGAAGACAAAATGCATTGCTTCAACATGGGTCGATATTATTGGATCATGATCAAAGTCGCGTAGTAGATATAATGCCGGATCTTGATGATCTTAAGCGAGAACGATTAAAGAAATTCTTGGCAAAGAAGAGTATTGCCATTAATCAGGTTAGAAATAAGAAGGTGGAATTTTCTGAAGCAGTGAGCTGTTTTATCGAAGGTTTTCAAAAGATATGGGAAAAGGATGAATTCTATTTTGAAGACAAACTGTCCATTGAAGAACAGGAGGAAGTAACAGAACTTATCGGCTCGAAATATTCAAGTTAAAAATGTAATCAAAGAAACTAAAATTCAGCTGTTATTGAAGTCAAAAAAAAATTGACATCAATAATCTGAATATTGTTTTTGTCTAATAGTAAAAAATCAAGACAATAGGGGGAATATTAATGCAAAGAAAAACTATATTTTTGCTAGTTATAGCTGTCTTTATGGCATCTTCACTATTTGGTGGAACTACTGGTAAATTGGCTGGTAAGGTGAAAAATCAAGAAGGTCTGCCAGTTGCTTACGCCAATGTTTTTATTCCAGACTTGGAAATTGGTGCACAAACGAATGAGAAAGGGCAATACATAATTATCAATATTGTTCCTGGTGTATACACTGTGCAAGTTTCAGGTCCTGGATATCAGTCTCAACAAATTACAGAAGTTAAAATTAATCTTGATGAAACAACCATGCAGAACATAGTTCTTAATAAAGCTAGTTTCGATTTAGGGGAAATGAAAGTAGTTGGTGCTAGAACAGAATTGGTTTCATCAACAAAAACAAGTTCCGGTAACACAATCTCATCAGAAACAATTGATGATATCGCTGTTGATGATATCGAAGGTATCGTAGCTATCCAAGCTGGTGCTCAGGTTGTTGACGGAGAACTTCACGTTAGAGGTGGTAGACCAAACGAGGTTGTTTTCTCAATCGATGGTATGTCTGTTTCTGACCCGGTTGATGGTGGCGCAGCTCTTAACATTGATACCGACGCTATCAAAGACATGAAGGTTTATACTGGTGGATTCTCAGCAGAATTCGGTAATGCTCAATCAGGTATTGTAAATATTATTACTAAATCTGGTAGTGATGTTTATTCAGGAAAAATCGAATTGTCCAGTGATCATCTTATGTCTGATACTAATTCTAATTCAGATTTAGTTAAATTCTCATTTGGTGGTCCTGTACTTGGTAAATTAGCTCCATCATTAAGAAAGAATTTCACATTCTTCTTTAATGGCGGTGGAAACTGGCATGATTCATTCTACAAAGATCTTTACAATGAAAATCCAAACGATGCATTCCCAACACTTATTTCAAGTTGGAATGATTTTGAACAATATGACCCTTATGAAGATAGAGATGACGTTGCAGGATTTGAAATTGGAGACAGAAATTATAACAATTACAATGCTAACCTTAAACTTAAATACAAATTTAATTCAAAATCAAATATTACGTTAGCTATTCGTGGTGATCAAAGTGATGCTGAACCTTTCAGCCATGACAATAAATATGCTTTAGAATATTATGCAAGAACCGAATCTTCACAAAATCAGTATATTGCAACCTTTGATCATGTGTTTAATCCACAGATGAACCTTCAGGTAAAGGCTAGTTTCTATAATAAAGAGACTAATCAGGGACCCAATGGAATCGATAGAGGAGATTTCTTCTCATCAGATTCTACCTATTTTGATTTAATTGAAAGCAACTATTCATCATTTGATGCAATTCCTGGTATCAACTACCTCACTTCTGATGGTTATGTGTACAATGAGTATTATGATTACAATTGGCAATATGAAACAGAAGATGGAAATACAGAGACTGTTCCATTTACAAAACCTGGTGCTCTTTATGGAACATTTATTGATGATGAGAATCAGGAAATGGCATTGAAAGCTGATTTCGAATATCAGGTTAACCAAACACATGGTTTAAAGTCAGGTTTTGAATTGAAAAAACATAATATTAAAAAAGACCGACTTTTCAATCCCTGGGTAATTAACACAAACAGATTTAATGATTATCTTAAAACTGTAGATCCTGACACATCGTTCGCTGCTGGTGATACAATCTATGTAAATGGAGTTGCAACAGCGCTTCAGGAAGATAAAGATTGTTATTCCCTGGATAATCTCTATAATGCTACAATCGCAGCATCTGGAGAAGCTGATGGTTACGAAGCTGATCCATGGCAGGGAGCTTTCTATATCCAGGATAAAATGGAGTGGGAAGGTATGATTGTTAACGCAGGTGTACGTTTTGATATCTGGTACCTTGGTGGTGACTATGATATTATCACACCTGACTATACTGGTTCTTATCTTGATTATATCGATCCTGATTCTGAGATCAATTCGGAATATTATATTCCAGATGCAGATCCAGATACAGATGAATACAACTATACAAAATATCATGATGCGAAAGATTATTATAAGGATATGAAAGATAAATTTGAGACACCTGAAATTCTTGTTTCACCTCGTTTAGGTATCTCTCATCCTATCTCAGAAAAAAGTGTTGTTCACTTTGCTTATAATTATCAGAGACAGTTACCTCAGATGCAGTATGTGTTTACAACAGGTAGACCTCAAGACCTTCTGGTTAATCCAAGTTTAGATCTTATCGTTGGTAATCCTGAATTGGAAGCACAGACAACTGTTACTTATGAAGCTGGTTTATCGCATCAATTATCAGAAAATTACGTGCTTGATATTACAACCTATTATAAAAATATTTATAACTACGTTAGTACAGACGAAGATACACTTGAATCTGTAACCTATAATCAATATGTGTCTGAAGATTATGGTAGTGCCAGAGGTATCGACTTGAACCTTCAGAAGATGTATTCTAACTTTATCTCAGGTTCAGCATCATATTCCCTTACCTGGGCTAATGGTAACCATTCTGAAACTACAGCAGGTTCCGAAAGTTTACGTGAATTTCCTCTCAACTGGGATATCAGACATAGTTTTAATCTTAACCTTACCTTTAAGATTCCTAATGATGAAGAGTTTATTATCCCATTTACAGATGTAGCTGTACCTTTCGATGATTTCTCAGCTAACTTTGGATACAATCTCTCTTCAGGTAAGCCTTATACAGCAATTGACGAAAATGATAATACCGAAGAAACCAATGATGAGTTAATGCCATCTACTCAGACTGCAAATCTTAAGTTGAAAAAGAATTTTGCACTGGGTGAGAGAAGCAGATTCAGCATTTATCTCAATATTGATAACTTATTTAATAACAGAAATTATTATGCAGTTTATGGTAAAACAGGTAGTCCTTATTACAGTGGAACAAATCTTGACACTGATAATGATGGTTATGTAGCTCCAGAAACTATTGCTGCACAGAATCTAATCGATAATGATCCAAGAAATTATTCACATGGAAGAACATATACAGCTGGTATATCTTTCAATTGGTAAATAATAAATATAAAAGATAATTTGGGAGGAAAAAGAAAATGAGGAAAAGATTCTTAACATTGTTTGTGATTATGGCGTTAGCTAACATTATGATAGCTACCTTAGCTTACGCTCAAGATGAGGTAATTAATGACACAACTGCTGTAGTAGCAGAAGAGGTAGTTGAGGAAGCGCCATTTGAAGAATCACCTCAAACTGGTGGATTAGAGATGTTTGCCCGTAAAATCGTAGGTAGTGGCCTGGTAGATTTATTCATCCAGGGTGGTTTTGTAATGTGGCCTGTCCTTGTTCTCTTAATTTGGGCTTTGGCTGTTGTTATCTGGAAATTAGTATCACTTAGTTATGCAAGAATTAATCTTAATGAATTTCTTGAAAAACTTGTACCTATGTTGGCAGAAAAGAAATATGATGATGCATTAAAACTTTGTGAGCAGACACGTGGACCTGTTGCTGTTATTATTCACACAGGTTTAGTAAAAGTTGATAAAGGTATCGAGGCTGTTGAAAAAGCAATTGAAAGTGCCGGTATAATGGAAATGGCTTTCCTTGAAAAAGGATTTATCCCATTATCAACAACTATTAACCTTGCTCCTATGTTTGGTTTCTTTGGAACAATTCTTGGTATGATTAGAGCATTTAGAGATATCGCTGCTGCAGGTGAAGTTGAACCTACTATTGTTGCATCCGGTATTGAGATTGCACTTATTACTACTGCTGCTGGTTTGGCTGTTGCTATTCCTATTCAGTTCTTCAACAATATGTTCCTCGGTATGGTAGATAATATAGTTATGGATATGCAGAAAGGATCTGAAAAAGTCATCGAAACCCTAGTAGAAAATAAGTAATAGGGGGATTCATGAATCTCAAGAAAAAAAGGAAAAATATGGGAGAAATTCCGACATCTTCAATGTCTGATATTGCCTTTCTCCTGTTGGTATTCTTCCTTTCCACAACAAAATTCGATGTTAAAAAGGGACTTGGTATTGTATTGCCAGCTGTAGCTGATGAATCTAAGCCTGAACAGGTAAAGAAAGTTAAGCTGAAAGATGAGAACGTTGCTAAGGTTCTTATTAATAAGGCTGGGGAAATACAACTTAAAACTCATGACAGTGAAGAGATTATTCCAATGAAGCAACTTGAAAGTAAAATCAAGAATCTGCTTAAAGAAAATCCTGCACTGGTTGTCTCCCTTAAGACAGATCGTAAAGCAAAATATCAATATATGGTTATGGCATTAGATCGGCTTCAAGCCGCTGGTGCAGAGAAAATTTCTCTCTCTACAAATTAGGAAGGTAATATGGCAAAGATTGAAAAGAAAACAAAAGCGGAATCCAAGATTCCAAATTCTTCTATGTCCGACATAGCCTTCTTATTGCTACTTTTCTTCATGGTCTCTACCGTGTTTGTTAGAGAAAAAGGATTAAAAGTGCAAATGCCTAAGGCTAAAATGATACAGAAGATTCCCCGTAATCATTCTGCTACGATTTATGTTGATAGGAATGGAACAATATCTATCGATGATTTAGTAATTGATATCCCAGATGTACAGTGGGTTATGCAGAAAAAACTTGCTGAAGATTTTAATGTTATCGCATGTTTTAGAACAGATAAAGAAACAAGTTATGGCTTATTATCGGATATTTTATATCAACTTCGATTGGCTAATACTCTTCGTGTTTCATTTGAAGCGAAATTAACAAGGTAGGTTATCATGAAAGAAAGAAAAATAATTGATTGGAAAGATATTGCAGACAGCTATTATGATAAGTCTGTAAGTCTTGCTGTACTTATTCTACTCTTTGCTTTTTTGATTACACCTAAATTTGAAGTGAAACCCTTTGAACGAGTAATCAAAGAAACAAAGGCTATTGATATTCCACCTGAAATTAAGGAAAAAATCAAACCACCTGAAGAAACAATTAAGCCTAAGGTTGAGATCATAATTGATGATGATTTTGAAGATGACGAAGATGATGATATCGAAATTATAGATACGATCGAAAGTACTAGTCTTGATCCCTATGAAGAGGTTGTTGATGCTCCTGCACAATTTGGTACTACCAGTAAGTTTGTTGTGTATGAAGATCCACCAGTTCCTATCAGACGAATACCGCCCGAATATCCTGCTTTTGCAAAAAATAGTGGTATCGAAGGTGATGTTGTACTTGAAGTAGAAGTGTTTGAAGATGGCTCTGTTGGAGCTGTTAATGTGTTGAAATCATTGTTACCTGGTCCTGGTGGACTGGATGAAGCAGCTATTAAAGCTGTTAAACAATGGGAATTCCAACCAGCAAAGAGTGGTGGTAAACCTGTTGCTGTTTGGGGTGTTACAACCGTTTCATTCACGTTAGATTAATTTCCTGGAGGGTAGTTAATGAATAAGAAAAAAATTATATTAGGAATCATTTTTATACTGGCCATCTCTTCGGTATTTTCTGTTACAATGGATGATATTGAAAATGGTCCCAGTAATTTAAAAAAGTTTGATACCTCCAGAGTTCATAACTTTGGTAATATCTG
>CAYYLA010000068.1:0-11583 GCA_964441785.1 uncultured Candidatus Cloacimonadota bacterium
AAAATAGAGATACTTGATAGTAGAAAAATTAAATACTATCAAAAAAAGATTGACAGTTAACTGACCGTTGGTCAATTTATGGCTATGCGTTATGTTAAGGAGGATCTTTTGGGGTGAGTGAACGGAAAGAAAGAGAGAAAACACAGCGCCGTAAAGACATTGTTGATGCTGCTGAACGGGTCTTTTTCTCTCAGGGATTTGATCAAACTACTATGATTGCTATTGCTGATGAAGCTGAACTTAGTAAGGGTACCTTATATCTCTATTTTGAAAACAAAAATGAACTCTGCATGGCTATTATTTTGAGGGCTCTTAAAACCTATAGACAGATTCTTGAAATTGCTATAGACAACAAATCAAATGGATTAGACCAATTGATGACAATTACCAGAGAATTTTTTAAATTTATCATCGAATATCCTGATTATTACAAAGCTCTATCAAATTTTAAGACGCATGAAGCCGGTGTGAATCCAGACAGCGAGATCTCGGGCAAGCGTAAACAGGAAAACAGGCGAATTAATGATTTGATTAAATCTTCTATTGATTGCGGTAAAGAAGATGGATCAATCAGTTCAAAAGTAGACAGTTCTCTATTGTCCTACTCCATCTGGGGTGATCAAAATGGATTATTGCCAAATTATCTCGATTATTCAATCGAAAATCAACAGATCCAAAACAAACAATTAGAAGCAATGAAATACATGTTAAAAATAATTATAAAGGAAGTTTCGCAAGAAACCTGCGAGGAGAATGTATGAAAAAGTTGAAAGGGGGAGTGCTGCTGTTCATATTTCTGATGCTTTTCTGGTTCCTGTTAACAGGGCCGGATAAACAGGAATTAATTTTTGGTGCAGCTGTTGTATTGTTGATTACCATTCTGATGGTCGGATTTGCAGATCTATTCAATGATGTTAGATTAAATCCCAAAGCGATAATTTTCAGTATTATTTACCTGTTTGTATTTTTGTGGGAATTGATCAAATCCAACCTAGATGTAGCTTTCAGGGTTCTTCATCCGCAGCTGCCGATAAATCCCGGGATTGTAAAAGTAAAAACAAGGTTGAAATCAAGAATTGGCAGAATTATCCTGGCTAATTCTATAACACTAACTCCCGGAACATTAACAGTTGAGACGAAGGGAGATGATTTCTATATTCATTGGATTGATGTAACCTCAGACGATATCAACGGAGCAACGGAAAAGATTGTCTCAAAATTTGAGCATTATCTGGAGGTAATCTATGGTTAATAATCTTATTGCCAACTACATTTATAATGCGGCAGCAATTATAGCTCTTTTGGGTGTTATCATTGCATTTATTCGCTTGGTAAAAGGACCCACAGTTGCTGACAGATTGGTTGCCTTTGATGCGATGACGTTAATCTCAATCTCTCTGATTGTCTTTTTAGCTTCGATGTTGCAACGAATTATTTACACCGATGTTGCCCTTGTTTATGCTTTGATAAGTTTTCTTGGTGTTGTTGCTGTTGCCCGTTATCTGGAAAGGGGGATATAATGGAAATAGTCGGATCTGTTATTACCTTGATTGGATCAATATTCCTGTTCCTTGGAGCTTTGGGTGTTTTCAGGATGCCGGATATTTACAACAGAATGCAGGCTGGAACAAAGGCTACCACATTGGGCAGTATGTTCTTTCTTGTCGGGATCGCTGTAGGAAATGTTGATTGTGCCTGCACGGGGAAAATTATTCTTCTTATTCTTTTCGTAATATTTACTAATCCAATCTCATCACACACCCTGGCAAGAGCTGCTCATCATATTGGAATAACGCTTACATCCAGATCTGTTAAAGACGATCTTAATGATGATGAAGCTGATAATGAAGAGGAGGTAAAATGACAATTATATTTTTAAGCGTTTTTGCAGTTATTATGATTGCTGCTGCGATCCTGGCAGTTTATTCAAAAAGTTTGATTACTGCAATTATTGCATCTGGTGTTATCAGCCTTCTGGCAAGTATTATTTACATAATCCTTGCTGCTCCTGATGTTGCTATGACTGAAGCAGCAATTGGATCTGGACTTACAACCATTGTGTTCCTTTACGCATTTAATAAAATTAAGAAAATAAGGGAGGATCACGATGGTTAAACGATTTTTTATCCTACTGGCTATGATATATCTTGTTGTCATTTTGCTTCCTTTGATAACTGAAGTTAAACCAGCATCCCAACTCAACTCTCTCGCTGAAAAATATGTAAGCGAAGGTCCCGGAGAACTGGGAAGCGCAAATCTTGTAACATCTGTTATCGTTACCTACAGAGGTTTGGATACGTTGGGGGAAGTTGCAGTTCTCTTTATCGCTACCGCCGGTATTGGCTTCTTATTGAAACGTCGGCATTCGAAGAAGAGAGAAAAGCGTGCATCCTCTGAAATTTTACAATCAGGAACCCGTTTTTTGATGCCTTTGATCATACTATTCGGTGTTTATATTTTCGTTCATGGACACCTTACGCCTGGTGGCGGATTTCAAGGTGGTGTTATCATCGCTTCGGCATTTGTGCTGATGCTGCTTGCCTTCACTCAGGCGAAAATTAACCATCTTCTGCTTACAATTATTGAATCATTCTCAGGTATCTTCTATGTAATTATCGGTATTCTCGGAATCATACTCGCCGGTGGATTTCTTGATAACAGAATTATGGAACTTGGACAATTCGGACATCTCTTCAGTGCCGGGGCTATACCGCTTATCTATAGCCTTGTCGGTTTAAAGGTTGGATCAGAATTAGTCAGCATTGTAGATAATCTGCAAAAGGATGAGATATGATTACTATAACAGCATTAGGACTTATATTGATGATCATTGGAATCTGGTGCATGCTTACACGGAAGAACATAATCAAAATCATCATCGGGTTTTCAATTATCGATACCGGTTTACACCTCGTTATCGTATCTATTGGATATCTCAAAAATCGGACAGCACCAATAATTGATTCTACTATCAAGGGAAAAAACTATGCAGCAGAGTTTATCGATCCAATTCCCTCAGCTTTAGTGTTAACAGCTATTGTTATTGGTTTGGCTGTTACAGCATTAATGCTTGTTTATGCTGTTAAAATGTACCGCAGGAAGCAATCCCTCGATATTACAGATTACAAGGAGCTAAAATGGTAAATCCAATCTATATTCTCGCTACATTTCTTGGTATCGCATTCCTCCTTGGATTTGTTAATCGACTGAATAAGGGGGTTGCATTTTTACTTTTTTATCTATCACTCATATTTACAGTGGTGATATCCTTCACCTGGTTTGTGAATCTTTTAAATGAACCGGGAGGCATTGAGGTCTTTACTGCAGGATTCAAACCTCCCTATTCCATAAATCTTTATCTGGGAACAATTGAAGCTCTCTTAATTGGTTTGATCAACCTCGTCGGTTTCTTAAGTGCGATGTATCTCTCTGATAAATTCAGAAAAGGGCACATCAATCTGATGATCTTATATCTGACCTTATTGCTCGGCCTTAACGGTCTAATTTTAACTCGGGATCTGTTTAATATTTTCGTATTTATGGAGATAGCTTCTATTTCTACCTATGCGCTTCTTGCTTTGGATGAAAGCAAAGGTTCTATCGCAGCCGGGTTTAAATATATGATCGCTGGAGGCCTTTCCTCAGTTCTATATCTTCTTGGTACAATCTTCATTTATCGTTTTACCGGCACACTCAATCTTGATGGAGCAGTAGCTGCCCAGCATTTGATAATCGGTAAAGCTGGTTCTCTGGCTCTCTTTATGATGTCTGTCGGGATTCTGATAGAACTGAAGCCATTCCCTGCAAACGGGTGGGCTCTGGATGTATATCAAACAGTAGATTCCGGCATCGTGTCGATCATTGCTGTTGGTTCTTCAGGTGCTTTTTTATACATAATCTATAAATTCCTGCCCTTCTTCAGTGCTTTGCAATTGGAAATCATCGCAGCAATCGGCTTGATAACCTTTGTTGCATCCAATTTTATGGGATTAAAACAGACCAATGCCCGGCGCCTGCTTGGATATTCGTCCATCGCTCAAATGGGACTGTTATTGGCTTCTCTCACACTGATGCAACTTATCAATCCTGATAGCGAAGGACTCAAATTAATCGTTGTGGGAGGATTCTTCTTAAATCATTTCTTTGCCAAAGCAGGTCTTTTCTGGCTTGCGGGACTCCTGAAAAGTGATAAGCTCAAAGATTGGGCTGCTCTGAAAAACAATGCTCCACTATTGATAACCTTTGGTGTCTTCATTATTGCCCTGGTTGGATTACCACCCTTTCCTGGTTTTTGGGCAAAATGGCACTTAATTACAAATCTATTCTATTATAATGCTGGTAACTGGGTTGTCTTTATCCTTCTGGGATCGATCCTGGAAGCTGTTTATCTCCTTCGCTGGTTCGGTTATGCAGTTAAAGGTAAATCTGATATCCTACCAGAGTTCTCTCTTTCTAAAATAATTCCTATTTCGATTTTTATGCTTCTTCTAATATTAACCGGTCTGGAGCAGGTTCGCTATATTTCTGGTATGTCGTTTGATTTTATCTATCCATTGCTAGCTGTTGCGATTATGTATGTTCTGGATTTTTTATCTGTAAAAATTAAAACAATTTTATCTATCGGACTCATTGGATATTTTGCCTGGATTAGTCTACCGCAGATGCAGGGCATAACACAGCTCTTTGGTGTAATCTTTTATGGATTCTCCATACTTTTCATGATAGCATTTATGGCTCGCAAAAATGAGCAGAAAGGTTTGATGCCACTAATGATGCTACTTGTTCTAACCCTTGGAAATCTGTTACGCTCGGTTTCAATGCTGGAGTTCTTCTATAATTGGGAGATTATGACCCTTAGTTCTTATCTTCTGATCATGAAGGGGCGCAACGCGGAAAAATCGGCATTAACCTATATCCTCTTCTCGTTGGGTGGAGCCTTTTTGATAATGGCAGGATTCGGTCTGGCCTATTCGGAAACAGCGAGTGTATTATTGGCCAGTTTAACTCATATGACCTATACCAAGATACCCGTTTTCATCCTGCTTGCTCTTGGGTTCCTGGTCAAAACCGGATCACTGGGATTGCATCTATGGTTACCTGGAAGTTATAGTGAAGCAGAGGATGATATCACACCAATTCTTTCAGGCATCCTGAGTAAGGCCGGAATCTTTGGTTTGTTTATTTTGTTCATTCTGGTTGGAAGACCAGCTCTTGGAGTTATAAAGTTAGAATCAATTCTGGGTTGGCTCGGAGCAATTACTGCCTTTACCGGTGCTTTGATGGCCATATTCCAGGAGGATATTAAAAAATTATTAGCCTATTCCAGTATGGGCCAGGTTGGATATATTGTGCTGGCTCTTGCCATAAACAGCCATCTTGGATGGGTTGCGGCTCTTTATCATACCTTTAATCATTTGATTTTTAAAGGATTACTTTTTCTGGCAGTTGCCGGTTTGATCTATCGTGTTAAAACCAGATTAATGTATCAAATGGGTGGTTTGATCCGCCAGATGCCCATCACCTTTATCGCTGTTTTGATGGGCATAATTGCCATGTCTGGTGTTCCACCTTTAACCGGTTTTGGCGGTAAATGGCTTCTCTATTCTGCTTTGATAGAAAAAGGTTGGTATCTCCAGGCTGGTTTGGCTTTCTTTGCCAGTACGGTTGCATTCCTCTACTGTTTCCGTTTGATCCATACAATGTTTCTGGGTCAAATAAAACCTCATCATAGAAATATCAAAGAAGCTCCGGTTTGGATGCTGATTCCGCAATTTGTTTTACTTGCTTTGATAATGGGACTTTCCATGTATCCAAACCTGATTCTTAAACCAATTATGGCTGCAGTTGCAGGTCATTTTGATTCTACTGTTGCCTGGGATGGTTATACCGTTATCTCTTCGCTGGGATATTGGAATGGTAATGCTGTTATGATGGTCAGCATGGGTGCCACAACCGAAAAAGGTTTTAAAACCAGAGACGGCAAAGAAATACCGGATAAACCTGAAACAACTCATTATGCACAGAACTTCTTTGCACCCTATCAAAAAGCGCTGGGATTTCTGGTAAATCCAATAATTACGCGATTCTGGAATATGATTGCCGAATGGGTTCATACCATTGGAGCCTTACTGAGAAATATCTACTCAGGTGATGGTCAATCCTATGCATTCCATATCATTTTATTTGTCTTGTTCTACTATCTTATCTGGGGAGTAAAGTAATGGATACAAATATATTAATCTCAATTGGTTATGCACTGATTTCCTTAGCGGTAATTATCGTATACGGTTTAACACTTAACGGACTTGTCAGGAAGATTGTTGCCAGGGTTCATGGACGTTTCGGTCCTCCCTTATGGCAGCCTTTTCTGGATATCATCAAAAATAATGCCAAGCGTACCATGATTTGTCATGGAACAATGTTTTATCTGGGACCAGTCTTCAGAATTGCGGGAGGGATTGGGACATATCTCTTTATTCCGGCTATTTTCGGATCGGTTATCTTTAGTAATTTCAGCTTCTCCGGAGTTTTATTGCTGGTGATGTACTTCATCTTCTTCGGTCACCTGGGTATGGCTCTGGGTGCTGGTGAAAGTGGGCATCCCTACAGTGCAATAGCTGTCAGTAGAGGTCTTGCTCAAATGACAGCTTTCGAGGTACCTTTTGCTCTGTCTGTAATCTCTCTGGCTATCCAATATGACACATTGTCTATTACTTCAATTGTGGCTCAACAACAGGGTGGATTTTTGAACTGGACACTTTTTACAAATCCTCTGGCAACCCTTGCCGGTATGATAGCTCTGCTGGGTATGAATATGCATTCGCCCTTTGATATTGTCCTCGCTCCTCAGGAGATTCCCATTGGGCCACCAACAGAGTTCCATAGTACATATCTTGGGATGTTGCAGACTAATAGAGCGATCTTTAATTCGGCAAAATTGGTGTTATTTATGAATCTCTATTTTGGTGGGGCAACAAATATCCCGATTATGATGTTAAAAACTTTCCTCATTTATATGACTTCTGTCTTTATTGGTGTAGCATATCCCCGCTTTAGAACGGAACAGTCTATCAGATTTTTTTTAAAGTATCCAACCCTGATTGGGATAATCTCAATCTTGATATTTAGTTTATAAGGAGAAAATGTGAAAGATAACAACAGAAAAAAACTTGAAAATCTTGGTTTAAAACCCGAAGAGAGACAGCTTTTTTGTGATTCTGCTCCTCGAGTTCATAAACCATTGGCAAATTATGTGGAACGTTTTCTTAATTGGGCTAGACAAAACTCACTCTGGATTCTGGGTTTCGGTACCGGTTGTGGAGCTGTTGAATTGCGTCCACTCTTAACATCACGTTACGATGTCTCAAGATACGGTATTGCGCCCAGAGCTACACCTCGTCAATCCTCTGTCTTCATTATCGGTGGATATGCTTCGGTGAAAACCTTAAAGAGAATTGTTCGCAGCTACGAACAGATGCAGAATCCAAAATTTGTTATCGGTCTGGGCAGCTGCACAATCAATGGTGGGATGTATTGGGACAGCTATAATACCATTAACAGAATCGATCATTATATCCCGGTTGATGTCTATATCGCCGGTTGTATGCCACGACCCGAAGCTATCATTGCCGGATTTGATAAATTAAAATCCATGATACGGGAAGGGAAAGCCGAAGGTGCTAATAAATATGCTGAGAATTTTGAATGGTATAAGACTAATCAGAAGAAAATCATCACTGATTGGAATATGCCTGATTATAACTGGTAAGGAGGAAGAAAATGTTGAACGATATTAAAAGTAGATTTTCTGTTTCTAATATAATTGAACAGAGAGATGATCTTACCTTCTTTACTGTGGATAAAAAACATCTTGTTGCCCTGCTTGTTCATCTGAGAGATATCTGTAAATTTACACACCTCTCCTTTCTTACTGCAGTTGATTATCTGGAAAAGGGTCACTTTCAACTTACCTATATGATGCATAATTATGACAGTAATATGAACTATGGTGTCAGGGTTATAATCGAGAGAACAAATCCGGTTATGGAATCAATTCACCATCTTTGGGAAGCTGGAGAGACCTATCAGCGGGAACTCTATGAAATGTTTGGTATCGATTTCCCGGGAAGTCCCAATATAACTGATAATTTCATCCTGGAAGGCTGGCAGAATATGCCGCCCATGCGTAGGGATTTTGATACAAAAACCTATTCCGAAGAAACCTTCTTCCCGCGTCCTGGCAGATCAACAAATGATCCTGCATCCTATATGAAAGAAAAACTCTATGATGAAGGTGAAAAATGGGAGGATGAACAATGAAGAATTTCGGATTAATATTGCTTGGAATTTTTATTGGATGTTTACTGATGTTTGTTGCTGTAAAGGTAAATGTATCCAACCTTATGGTGAAAACCTATCCCAGTAGATATGAGTTTGAAGAAACTGTTTCTCTGATTACCGAACAGGCTTATGCAAATAATTGGGAAGTATTGCATACTTACGATATCGGTGAACGACTTCAAAACTCTTCTGAATCGGCACCTTATCTGAAAATTAATGTGCTATCTATTTGCCAACCAGAATTTTCTACTATTATACTTGGTAATGAAGCCAGTCGCTATATTGCTTCGATTATGCCATGCCGTATTGCTGTTTATGAAGATGATTCCGGTAATGTTTTTGTCAGTAGAATGAATATTGGCCTATTCTCAAAACTCTTTAACGGAACGGTAAAAGAGATTCTCTCTATGGTTGCCAATGACGATGAAAAGATAGTGCAAGATGTAATTATCAGGAGTAAATAATGTTTAAAGAAAATAGAGATAAATTTCCTGAGCATGTAGATGGTAAACCAGTAATAGATCTCTCGTCGGGGAAATTTCTAAAGGTCTGGCAGGGACCACAACATCCGGGAGTAACCGGTAATATGTCCTTGGAATTAACCTTAAGTGGTGATGAGGTAGTCGATCTAAAAACTCATGTTGGCTATTTACATCGCGGATTCGAAAAATTATTGGAACGACGGAAATTTATCCAGGGATTTACCATTGTATGTAGAATTTGTGTTCCAGAGCCTGATACCAATGAGTACCTCTTTGCCCGGGCAGTTGAAGAACTGGGAAATGTGACAATCCCTGAGAAAGGGATTTGGTTACGTACTCTTACAATGGAGATGTCGCGATTGGCAAGTTTTCTGATGTGGATTGGTGGACAGGCCGGTGCTTTCGGTTTGGGAACGCTTGGTCAGTGGACTGTTACCCATAGAGATTATCTTCTGGACCTTTTTGAAGAGTTGTCGGGTGGTCGAATTTATCACATGTACATCATTCCTGGAGGGGTTCGGGATGATTTACCTCAAGGTTTTACCCGCAGATTAGAAGCTGTATTAAAGAAGGTTGAGAAATTGTTGAAAGAGATTGATCTGGTGATGTTCAATAATGCTGTTTTTAAAAAAAGAGCAAAAGGTTTGGGAATAATTACACCGGATATGATTGATCGATTCGGCGTTGTTGGGCCCAATGCTCGAGCTGCAGGTTTTAAACGTGATCTTAGAAAAAACGCTCCCTATCTCAAATATAATGAATTGGATTTTGATATAATTACGGGAACTGCATCGGATGCCTATGAACGAGCTAGAGTTAGATATGAAGAGATGTGGCAATCAATTGATTTGATCCGACAGATTATGAGAAGAATGCCGGTTTTCGGGGATTATCATGTTACGCTACCCAATGTATTAAACTGGAAGATTCCTGAAGGTGAAACCTATGTTAAAGCAGAATCAACCCGCGGAGAATATGGCTATTATGTTGTTACTGATGGATCAGGTTTCCCCCGAAGAGCTTACGTCCGCGGACCAAGTTATACCCATGCTATGAATTTGTTGCAAACCCTGGCTATTAACGTCAACTTAGCTGATTTGGCTGGTTTAATGGTCTCACTGCATACATATCCACCGGAAATTGAGAGGTAAAAATGAATTTAAAAGAGATAATTGCACCATTTTATGTTTGGAAACGGGCATTTGAAAAGCCATATACAACACCAAATCCTATCAAAGAAAGACCTGGTGCTCAACGTTACCGGGGATTTCATCAGAATGATATGGATAAATGTATTGGTTGTGGAACCTGCGAATCTATCTGCCAGAATGCTGCTATTGATATGGTTCCGGTTGAAGGTATTGAGACGTCTAAACAGGATAGCGGTCTTCGTCCAAGAATCGATTATGGTAGATGTTGCTGGTGTGCGCTATGTGTGGATATATGTACAACAGATTCGCTGACTATGTCCAACCAATATGTCTGGGTTGATTCCGATGCCGATGTATTCAGGTTCATCCCGGGTGCAGATAAAAAGGATTGGGATAACGATGAAGCAGGTTATAAAACAAGCGAAGGTTATGAACTTCTTAACCCGAAACGTGAAGCAATGGCATCTATCCCGGGTGACGAAAGCGTGAAATCATTCCTTGAAATGATTAAGGGATACTCGAAAGAACAAGCTATGAAAGAAGCTATCCGTTGTGTAGATTGCGGTATTTGTGTTGCCAGTTGCCCAGCACATATGGATATCCCAGGTTATATAAAGGCTATCAGGGATGATGACATGGAAGCTGCGGTAAAGATTCTTTATGCAACTAATCCATTGCCTGGTGTCTGCGGCAGGATCTGTACCCATCGCTGCGAGGATGTATGCTCGGTAGGTATCAAAGGGGATCCTTTGGCTATTCGTTGGCTGAAACGTTATATTGTTGATCAATTGAATGAAGATGATATCGAAGCTATTATCGGTGATGAATTCTCTGATAATGGTAAAAAAGTTGCCATCATCGGCGCTGGTCCCGGTGGGCTTAGTGCAGCCTATTATTTGAACAGACTTGGATACAGGGTGACGATTTATGAGGCAGCACCAGAAGCTGGAGGTATGATTCGTTACGGTGTTCCTGAATATCGTATGCCATATAATGATCTGGACAAAGATATAAATCAGATTATCAAAAATGGTGTTTCGATAGAATATAACAAAAAAGTTGGTAAGGATATTCACATATCGACATTGCTTGAATATTTCGATGCTCTATTTTTCTCAACCGGATTGGATGTCCCATATAAAATGGAAATTGCTGGTGAGAATCTTCCAGGTGTTGTTGATGGTTTATCTGTTCTCGATCAGGTTACAAAAGGTATTGATCCAGAGCTGGGTTCAAAAGTTGCGGTTATAGGTGGTGGGAATGTTGCGATGGATGCTGCTCGTACTGCAAAACGTTTTGGGGCAGATGTGTCTATCATCTACCGTCGTAGAGAAGAGGATATGCCAGCAGACCAGGAAGAGATAGAAGAGGCACATGATGAACAGATAAAATTTATTACAAAAGCTATCCCAGTTGAGATTCGTAAAGGTGAGGATAACGCATTGGCATTTGTCTGGAACAATGCAGAGATGGTTGAGCAACCAGATGGAGGACGACCCAGGCCGGTAGCTATTGATGGAGATATTGAATCCCTTGAGATTGATACCGTTATCTCTGCCAGTGGTCAAGGTACAGTTTACTCATTTTGAGGTGATTTGGAAGGAAGTCTT
>CAYYLA010000069.1:0-11499 GCA_964441785.1 uncultured Candidatus Cloacimonadota bacterium
ATGCAGGGCAATATTGACAATCTGCTTGTAACCCAGAAAGCTGATCCACAGTTAGAGAAAAGCAGTATAGATGCACTGAAAAAATGGCGATTCAGTCCTATAACCAAAGATATTATTCAGGTTGGATACATAACCTTTATATATCAGTTAAAATAAATAGATATGAATAGAATTATACGTATAGACAGTTTGGATAAAGCCCGAAAAGAGTTGGGAAAAATATCGGTTTCTTCACAGGGTGTAGAACTTATGGCTTATAAAGCCGTAAATATGATTGTTAAGATTACAGATGTACATGTGGGAGCTGCCAATATTCTTAAACAAGAGATGCTCTCCATTGGTGGTGATGCAGCTGTTGCCAGAGGTGTTGTTAATGGAACTGCTCCTGTCAGCGATGTAATTTTGCTAGCTAATGCTGATAAAATCAAAAAATTAATCAGGAAATTGCATTATCAAACCATATTTGGACTTCCTCAAATTTGCGCTGATCTGGAAAAATTCCTGGCTATCGAAACCCATCCAAAAAATAGAGCTATTAATTGCCGCGGGAAAAAGCTATCCCTCGATTCGATGAAAATTATGGGAATACTCAATGTTACCCCAGATAGTTTTTCTGATGGATCAAAGTATAACACCTTGGATAGAGCGCTGGATCGATCGCAGCAAATGATAGCAGCAGGTGTTGATATCATTGATATTGGTGGGGAATCCACTCGACCAGGTGCGGCAACAGTTTCATTAGCAGAAGAGTTGGATCGTGTGATTCCGGTGATCGAGAAAATCAGGGCATCTCAGGATGTGATTATTTCTATTGATACCTATAAAGCAGACGTTGCCCGTGAAGCTTTGAACCATGGTGCCGATATAATCAACGATATAAGTGCTTTGCGCTTTGATGATGAGATGATAAGCCTTCTAAGAGAATTTGATGATGTTCCAATCATTATTATGCATATGCAGGGGTCTCCATCCAATATGCAGAAAAAACCTTATTATAATGATGTTGTTGATGAAATCTGTAATTTTCTGAACGATCGGATTGGCTTTCTTAACGATAATGGCATCGAGAATCAACGAATAATAATAGATCCGGGTATTGGATTTGGTAAACGATTGGAGGATAATCTGACCATTCTCAATGAATTGCACCAGTTCAGGTCATTGAATGTTCCGATTTTGCTTGGTGCTTCGCGAAAAAGTTTTATAGGAAATATTTATGAATCCAATCCTGAGGATAGATTAGAGGGATCTCTTGCAACTACTGCTTTAGCATTCCATAATAATATAGAATTGGTGCGCGTTCATGATGTGGTGGCACATCGTAGATTTATTGATGTGTTAGAACGAAGCAGGAGTGGAAAATGAATTTCTTGATACCCGATATAGCAGATATAATCGATATCGTTCTTATTGCCATTATATTGTATCGATTGATAATTGTAACCAAACAAACCGGAGGTTATCAAATTCTCATTGGGATCGGGCTGGTGATAATCGTATATTCTTTGGCTTCAGCTTTGGAATTAAGGTTAGTTACAACGTTGCTCAGCACGCTTAAGGATAATTGGATTCTCGTTTTTATTATCATCTTTCAGTCTGAGATCAGGGGATTGTTTGCAAAAATAGCTCGAACCCAGAACTTTGGGTTGATGATGAAAGGAACTCAAAAAAGTCAGTATACACCACTTCTCAATGCAGTGTCAATTATGTCATTCAGGAAGATTGGGGCGTTGATTCTGATAGAAAATCAGCATAAACTTGATGAATTTATAGAGACTGGCGAGATAATTGATGCCAATCTTTCGCTTAAACTTATACTAACCATTTTCAATCAGAAGAGTATACTTCATGATGGAGCTGTTGTAATCAGAGATAACAAGATTCATGCAGCGAAGGTTGTGTTACCTCTGTCGGAGAATATCGAATACACAAAAAAACATGGGACTCGTCACCTTGCCGCTCTTGGTATAACAGAACGAACAGATGCCTTTGCAATCATTGTTTCCGAAGAGTCCGGTAGGATATCTTCAGCATTTAATGGCCAGATAGTATCAGGTTTAACTATAGATGAATTGGCACAGCGAATTAAGGATGAAACAGAAAAATAGACCACTACTGATAGGTTTAACCGGTGGTATCGCTTCTGGTAAAACCGAGGCTGCAAAATACCTCCAGGGTAAAGGATTTATCGTTCTTTATGCTGATAAAATCGCCCATGATATTATGGATGAATCCAATGTGATTAAAATTTTACAGAGAACCTTTGGAACTGATATCGTCGTAAATGGTGTTGTTGATCGACACATTCTGGGGACCATTGTCTTTAAGAATGATATAAAACGGGAGCAACTGAACCGGATTATTCATCCAAGAGTAAGGGAACGAATGCAAACCGCTGTTGACAATTGTACGGATAATGTATTGATAATTGAAATCCCTCTTCTTATAGAAAGTGGTTTAGAGCATTGCTTTGATGCGGTTGTTAATATCTACACATCTGTAGAGAATCAACGGGCACGTTTAGGAAAAAGAAATGGTTTTTCAGCCGAAGAAGTGGAGGCCAGGATAAATTCGCAGATGAAGACAAAAGATAAAATGGAACGTGCTGATTTTAATTTGGAGAATTCAGGTAATATTAAACAATTGTATTACAAATTAAATGATTTTATCCAAAACTTAGAAAAAATTCCATTTAAAAAAATCTTGCGATTTACAGATTGCTGATATAAATTGGTTTAAAGGAGATTTGATGAAAAAAATAATAATAATTGCAATGTTGATTGTTTTAACTGTAGCTCTTAATGGTGAGATATCAAACAAATTCTTGAATTCCGGTTTATATCAACCTTCGTTTTTTGATCTGAATAAGATCGATATGAATCATTCGTTATCCTTTCAATCTGGAGCCAGTTCTAATGGTCAGGGTTATTATTTATCAATGTATACCAATCATCTTTCCTTTGATTTTCATCCAAAATTGACCTTCAATCTTGATCTACACTTTGCCAATTTTGGTACAGCCAGCTTTAACAAGAATTTTGATATTGAAGGTAATAACGATAATGCTTCGGAGATTTTTCCTGAGATACAAATGGAATACAAGCCTAACGATAATATGAGTATTAGAGTTGAATTTGGAAGAACTCCGGGATATTACTATAGATCTTCTCTATTTGACAATCGCTGGGACGATTAATTCTCAATCAATTCCCAGTCTGCAAATTCCTCATCAACCAATAGTATCGGTTTGCCAATTTTACTGATAAATTCTTTAATATGAAGCCCATCCAGCGTAAGGTCATCATCATTAAAAATTCCCGCAGATATTACCGCAAGCTCATTTTCAGCCAGTTCTATTTGATTGATGATATCTGTTGCTGTCAGTAATCCTGTTACTGTTACTGTTGTTCCAAAAAAATCATTGGAGATTGTTTGAACTCGAGCTTTATGGGGAATGACTGAATTGATATCGTCCGCGATCTGATTAATAAGTTTTGTAGCAGATTTTGCTGTAATGAAGAGAATCTTTTGATTGAATTTGCCGATCTCTTCTAAAAAATCTTCTTTTTCGTAAGCCCAATTTTCAAGAAATAATCGCATCATACCAATTCCATTTTCCAACTGAGGATAACCTTCATAAAAATCTTCTTCTGGTATTGGCTGATCTGCCAGTACATAGAGTTCATCAGAGCAGAATGTTCTTGGATAGTTAGATGCTATTTCCAGAATTTCTTTAGCCTTGCTGGAATCAACAGGGGGGAGTTGGGTAAGATTCTTTCTAAATCGAGTTATACCTACTGGAACAATACCAATGGAAAGAACGTTATCACCAAGGGAATCCAGATCTTTTAACGAGCGCTCAAGTTCGTCACCATCATTCCAGCCGGGAATAACAACAATTTGAGTATGCAAATCTATATCACCATCTTTTAATTGAGTTAGAGCTTCCATGATGTTGAAATCCCTTGTATAACGAAGGATTGTTCTGTGCAGCTCGGGATTGGTTGTATGAACAGAAACATACAATGGTGAAAGACGCTGGTCGATAATTCTTCTAATATGAAAGTCGGTAAGATTCGTCAACGTGATGAAGTTGCCATAAACAAAGGATAATCGAAAATCATCATCTTTGATATATAGAGAATCTCTAAATCCGGGTCGCATCTGGTCGACAAAGCAGAAAATACAATTATTAATACAGGATGTACAACTATGAGGAACCGGATTAATTCCGAGGGGTGTTTCCCAGTTTTGCATGATAGATATTTTTTTTATCTCACCCTTAGGGGTGCGTAATTTAATGAGGAGATGTTCATCACCTCCATGAAACTGAAGATCAATAAAATCACCGATAGGCTCATTATTGATCTCCAAAATAATGTCGCCAGGCTGTATATCTCTTTGCTCTGCAAGACTGCCCAGATCAATGGAATCAATTTTAATTGGCATTGTTTATTTCATCTTCATTTTTTTTCGTTCTTCCAATGATTTGAGTTTGTAATTTATCGAGAATTCAAGTTTTTCAACATCGAAAGGTTTAGTGATATAATCATCAGCACCCACATTAAAAGCATCGTCAAGATCTGTCATCTGACCCTTTGCAGAAAGCATGAAGATTGGAATATGTTTTGTGGCAGGGTCATTTTTAAGTTTCTCGCAGGTTTCATATCCATTCATAATAGGCATCATGATATCCAAGAGAATTAAATCTGGTTGTTCTTTCACCGCAGCTTTAAATCCTTCTGCTCCATCTTTAGCTAAAATGATTTCATGATTAGCAAGTGACAGGTTAAAACTTACTAGTCTTCTAATGTTTTGATCGTCATCAACAACTAATATTTTCATCTATATCTCCTTATCTTATATTTTACATTACTTTTGGAAAACTAACAATAAATTCTGTCCCTTTTCCTTCTTCACTGATCAGTTTAACGGAACCATTATGGGCATCAATAATCTGCTTCACAATGGATAATCCCAATCCCGTACCTTGGATCTCTTTACCTGGACGATGAACACGATAGAATTTATTGAATATCCTATCCTGATCTTTTTGAGGGATACCCAGTCCATTATCTTTTATACTAAGCAATAAATCTTTATCGTCTGTATAGAGTGAGAGGATAATTTCTCCATTCTCAGGGGTGAATTTTATTGCATTGCCAATCAGGTTAACCGCAATTTGATGAATTGCATCTCTATCTGCCATAACCTTGGGAAGATCTTCTGCTAACTGACATGATATGGATATCTTTTTCTTCTCTGCCTGAGGACTGTAGATTGTAAAAACTTCTTGAATTATTGGTTCCAAATCTGTTTCTATCAATTCGTAATTTGCTCTACCAGATTCTATGCGCGAAATACTTAAAACATCTTCAATAAGATTCGACAATCTTTTGCTCTCTTTGTAAATGATTTCAGTAAATTCTTTTCGGGTTTCGTCATCAATATTTTTGCCCATAAGAATAGTTTTGGAAAATCCCATAATAGAAGTCAATGGGGTTCGAAGTTCATGGGATACACTGGAAACAAAGTCTGTTTTCATCTGTTCTATCTCTTTCTCTTTTGTAACATCAGAAAGAGTGATGATTTTGCCAGCAGATTTACCATCAGTATCGGTAAATGGTGTAGCAGTTGCATAGAGTGTTTTAGGTTCCGGATAAACAATTTTAACAGGTAGATTTGAGAATGAACTATCTTGTAATGATTCCAGGAATCGTACGCCTTGATCATTCATGTTTCCCAGCAATTGATCCAAAAACTGGATAGGCTTTTCAATCCCTTCCAAACCTAACAGGTCTTTGGCTGTCTGATTTATCATGATAATTTCATTATTCTGTCGAATAACAATAACCCCGTTTCCAATATCATGTAGGATAATATCCAGGCGCTCCTTGTTTTGTCTCAGCTGTTCTTTGGCGACTTTCTGAATGGTGATATCTTCTACAACGCCATCATAAAAAACCTGATTGGAAGCATAATTTATGTATGCTTTTGCAGTAACAGCAGCCCAGAAGGTAGATTTGTCTTTTTTCAACAATGGTATTTCATAGGAAGTTACTGCTCCCTCTTTTTCAATTTTCTTGATAAATTTATCGCGAATCTCCAAGCTTGGATAGAGATCAGAAAAATCAATATTCAAAACCTCTTCCTGGTTTTCATAACCAAGAATTTTAGCCATTGTAGGGTTTACCGAGATAAAATTTCCTTCCCGGGTTGAGCGATAGAGCCCAACCGGAACATTTGATTGAAGAGTTCTATAACGTTCTTCACTTTCAATAAGAGCGGATTGAGCTGTTTTCCTTTGAGTTATATCACGTATCACTGCAACCGTATTCATCTCATCACCTAATTTAACACCGGAAAGTGATAATTCTATATCAATTACAATGTTACTTTTTGTTCGTGCCTTTATCTCTAGTCGTTTACCTATTGCAGCTTCTATACCTTTTTCCCAGTGATATTTCAATCCTCTTAAAAAATGGGTATTTGATTCCACCGGTACTATACAATCATGCAGGTTTTTGCCAATAATCTCTTTTTTACAATATCCAAAAATCTTTTCAGCTGCTTTATTCCAAAAAACAACATTACCGGAATAATCTTGCATTATGATGGCATCATTGGCCGCAGAACTGATTGTACGAAAACGTTCTTCACTCTCTTTTAATGCTTCTTCAGCTCTCTGTTGATCCTCTATCATCTGCTTGTTTTTCAACGCTTTGTCTATGGAAACAGGAAGAAGCTCAAGATAGTTTCTTTCGGGGTCTTTGATATGATAGTAGAAAGCTCCAGATTTCATCGCTTCTACTGCTATTCGTTCGTCACCACCACCGGTTGTAAATATAAAGGGTGTATCTACTATGTGGTCAAATATATCGAAAGCTGTACCATCGCCAAGATTATAGTCTGTTATTACTACATCAAAAGAACTCTCTGATAAAACCTCTTTTGCCTTTTGCGCTGAACCTGCAAGGGTGTAATCATAGGGTAGATTTTTCTCTGATACTAGCCGTTTAAATGACATTTGATCAATTATATCATCTTCGATTAAGAGTACTCTAATCATTTTATCTGACATAAATAAGACTTCATCCTTTATACGTTTTATGATCTATTAATTATTTTTTTTTACAAATCCCAATATCAATCTTATGATTCTTTAACTTCCAGTGGTTGCTTCAGGATCGTAAAGAAGAAGGTCGTTCCCTGGCCTATGGTTGATTCGAGCCAGATTTTACCCCCATTCATTTCGATGATCTTCTTAACGATAGTCAAACCTATTCCTGATGTTTCAATTTCATCACGGGATTGAAGGGTTTTGAACATCTCGAAGATCTGATTGAAATATTTATTCTCGATTCCCGGTCCTGTATCAGCAATACTTATTACCCATTGATCAGCCATATCTTTACAATCAATAACTACAGATCCTTTATCCTTCTTCATAAATTGGATAGCATTTCCGATAAGGTGTTGGAATACCTGGGTTATTCTATCTCGTTCATATATGATCTCAGGTAGTTTATTAGATATTGATACGTTAATTCCTTCAGGAGCATTGAGCTTCTTTATTTCACCATATACCAGCTCATGCAGGTTAACTTTATCCTTCTTACCCTGGAAATTTCCTAAACTGGAATATTGGAAGATAGCTTCGATAAGACTATGCATCCTATCAACCCGACTTAAGAGCAGGTTCATCTGTTCCTTTGCTTTATCATCAAATTTATCAGCGTAATCCAGTGATAACCAGTTAGCCAATGTATTTATGGCTCGAAGTGGAGATTTTAAATCATGAGATGTCACATAGGCAAAATCGCGTAACTCTTTGTTCGCTGATTGAAGATTTTTCATAACTCTTACTTGTTCCAGCTCTGCTTCTTTACGTGCTGTAATATCACGCATGGAACCAATGATTTTCATTGGTAATCCGCTATCATCAAGCATTAATTTAGCTGTAACAGAGCATTGAACCTCTTTATCCTCTTTCTCATTCTTAATCAGGATTTCATAGTCTGTTACTGTCTCTTCTTTCTTCAAAGCTCTAAGTAGATTATTTCTCTGCTTGGTGTTAGCATAGAGAATATCCATCGGTTTTCCAATAAGTGATTCTCTGCTGATGCCTGTAATAAATTTAACTGATGGACTTATTTCACTGATAATACCATCGATATCTATCTCGTAATAAACGTCCTGGATATTATCGAAAATTCTGCGGAAATTCTCTTCACTGTCCTTAAGTTGTTGCTCCGATTTTGCACGTTCGCTGATGTCTTCACAGGTTGTAACGATCGCTATTGGATTGTCCTCTTCATTTCGCACAATATCAGAGATAAGCTGAACATCAAAGATTGAACCATCTTTCTTGATATTTGAACTTCTACGTACCTTGCCTTGCCATTCACTTATTTTTTCCAGATCTATATCTTCTCGTAAAACGTTTGATGTAAAAATTGCTGAAAATTTTCCTAACAATTCATCTGGATCATAGCCGTGCATTTTGGCATTGGCTTTATTTATGTAGGTGATTTTACCACCTAAATCTGTAATTGATACTCCCAGATGCATCGTCTCAATCGCTTTATTCAATTGCTTCAAATGCTTGATTGTATCATTAAGTCGTGACATCTCCAGCTGAAGATGTTCATTGGTAAGATTGAGTTTACCAGTTTTCTGTTTTACACGCAGATCTATTTTATTATACTCTTTGGATATATTCTTCTCTAATTTTTTCCGTTTAATATAGTTACTTATCGTTATACTAATCAAAATCAAATAAATTAGTAGAATTCCACCCAACCAGAAATATACCCTGTTTTGTTGATAAAATGGTAGAAATTTATTATATAAATCTAGCATTGTATCAGATACATATATCAATACTTTATTATTCCTGATAAATGTCAAAAGTGTATTCTGTTTCTCTGGGGTTAGAGAATCTTCTACCTGAACCAGATTTCTTTGGAACATCAGTAAAAAGGTTTGTAAACAATTACTGAAAAACTGTTCAAAACCATGAATAAATCCCAATAAATTATTCATAATATCTCTTTATTATTTTGGTAATTCGCTATATGTCCAATAATTTTTTATTGTTTTTATCACTTCAACAAATTGCAGATAATCAACAGGTTTTACTATGTATCCAGAGATCCCCAGTTTGAAGGTGTCAATTTTGTCATGTTCATCTTTTGAGGTTGTAAGAACAATAACTGGAATCATATTAAGTTCTTCATCCTGACGTAAAATCTTTAGAAACTCAATACCATTCATTTTGGGCATATTCAAATCAAGAAAAATAAGACAAGGTTTTTCATGATCAGGATTTCTTAGAAATTCAAGAGCTTCTTCTCCATTGCCAACAAGGTCAATCTGATTTTCAACATCAATATCCTTGAAGGCTCGCTTTATTGTCATTGCATCGACAAGATCGTCATCAACAATCATAATAGGTTTATCGCTTCCCATTATTCTCTCCTTAATTTATATCAAAATTTTTATTTTTTATATTCTTTGCTATTGTGAAATAGAAGGTTGATCCTTCATTGAGTTTGGAATCTAACCAAATTTCGCCACCATACATATTTATGATTTTCTTTATAAGTGTTAAACCAATCCCCGTACTTTCAAATTCATCCCTCGGTTGTAATGTCTGGAAGATTTTAAAGATTTTCTCAAAATGCTTCTGGTCAATTCCCGGGCCATTATCCTTAACATAGAATTCCCAGTAATCACCTTTGCTTTTGCTTCCTATATGAATTTGACCGTTAGGCTTATCCATAAATTTAATTGCATTACTTAAAAGATTCTGGAAGACCTGGCTGATTCGGATAGATTCAAAAACCACGGTTGGCAGTTCATTATCCAATGATATGGTTATATGTTCCGGAGGAGCAATTATGTCAATAACCTCTTTGGCAATTATATTAAGGTCAACCTCAATACGTTCCTCTTTGATACGACCTACACGTGAATACTCCAGAATTCCATCGATAAGATCATGCATACGTTTTACTCTACTTATGAGTAATCGCATCTGCTCTTTACCTTCATCATCAAATTTACTCGAATAATCTGTAGATATCCAATTTGCCAGTGTACTGATTGCACGAAGTGGTGCCTTTAAATCATGCGATACCACATAGGCAAAGTTCTGAAGTTCATCGTTAACCGATTCCAACTCTACGAATAATTTACTCTGTATCTCTGCAGAACGATTCCTGTCTGTTATGTCTATGGCTGATATCGCTATCAACTTATCCATGGTTTTGTTGTCATCTATGATTATCCCATTCATCAACATTGCACAGGGTTGTCCAAATTTTGTCATGTGATTGACTTCGATATTGGTGAATTTCCCGTTCTCCTCAATTGCTGTCATCATTTCATTTAATGTTTTTTCAACATTTTCGGCAAAAAGACTGCTGAGATTATCGCCAATAAGGTCAAGAATTGAAAAACCACATGATTCTGCATAATTCTCGTTAATGTATTTAATATTCCAATTAAGATCAGTTATTGCCTGTCCAAAATTGGAGTTTTCGGAGATTGTTTTAAATTGCTTACTCTCCTCTTCAGCAATTAATTGATCCGAGATATCACTCATGAAACAGAGGAGTGCATTACTGCTTTCCCAATTGATCTGAACAGAATTGAGCTTAACCCAACGAACATCCTGCTTGTTAAACTTAAGCCTGAATACTAGAGAATTAGAATCAGGAGTACCATTAAAAAGACCCTCTTTTACAATATCTTTATCATCATTATAAGCAAATGAAATGAAGGTGCGCCCTAAGATTTTGTCTTTTTTCAGGCCAAGATATTCCTCTGTTTTTGGATTACAAAAAGCGATTTTTTTGTCCTGGATAACACAGATTGATTCATTGGCATTTTCGAAGATATCACGGTATTTTTTCTCATTTTCCAACAGCTTTTTCTGCATATTATGTTTATAAAAAGCCATTTCAATAGTTGCGTGTAGTTCCCTTTCTTCAAAGGGTTTCAGAATATATCCGTAGGGTTCTGCTGCTGTTGCTTCCTGAAGTGTTTGATCATTGGAATAGGCAGTTAAGAAAATTATGGGTATGCTGTACTTACTGTAAATTTTTTCCGCTGCTTCTATACCACTCATCTCGCCTTCAAGCATTATATCCATTAATACAAGGTCAGGTTGATTTACCTCAACCTCTTCCAATGCCGCTTCACCGGTTGATATAACAGCTAAAACATCATAACCGAGATATAAAAGTGTTCGTTTAATATCTTCTGCAATTAATCGCTCATCTTCAACTACAATTATTCTCTTTTTGACCATGGATTTCCATCCTAATATTTTATAAAATAACGATAAAATATCTTCTCAGATGAATCATTCTCAACGACCTCTACATCTGATATTTTATGTTATTACATTTATACACAACACTTAATAACTGTAAATATAAATTTTTATAAAGATATCTCACCTTTATAAACAATTTCTACAGTACCCTGTAA
>CAYYLA010000070.1:0-11437 GCA_964441785.1 uncultured Candidatus Cloacimonadota bacterium
CATATCCATTTCCCATCAATTTGTTTATCTTAGCTACTGCAATACAAGAAATGTCGAAAAAAGTCACTACATATTTAGAGGTATATGTGTAATAGTGCACATAACACTACGTTATGCGCAATTGAAGATCAAACTACACTAGATAATGAACGATAAAATAGATATTCCAATCAATATTCCTCTTGATGAAAACGGATTATTAGGGCGTGAATGCTTGAAATGTAAAAAGTATTTCAAACTAAAACCAGGAACAGGATTACCAACAAGTTACTGTCATTGTCCATATTGCGATTATGAGGGTGAATCTGATACTTTTTGGACAAAGGCTCAAATTGAATATGCAGAGAGTATTGCTATGGAATATGCAATGAATAAAATAATTAAACCCTCATTTGAAAAAATGTTTAAAGATCTTGAAAGAAGCACACGAAATAGTCTCATAAGTTTCAAGTATAAACCAAGTGGGATTTCCTATTCCATCCCAAGAAAATATTACTCTGAAAAAGATTTAGAAACAACTATTATTTGTGATAATTGTGGATTAACATTTTCTGTATTTGGAGTTTTCGCTCATTGTCCAGACTGCAAAATGATAAATGCTTTTTTAATCTATGAGAAATCTTTAGAGGTAACTAAGAAACAACTTCAAATTATTTCAAATCCAGATATTTCACTAGAAATTAGGGAAAACTCATTCTCTTTTATTTTGACATCTTGTATAGCTGCATTTGACGGATTAGGGAAAGAATTAAGAAAAAGAAAGCCTGATATATATCCAGATAAACCTAAAAATTTATTTCAGAATCTTTTCAATCTTAATCAACATTTAGATGACTTATTAAGCACTAAAATTAATGATTTTGATTTTTTAATCAGAATTTTCCAAGTAAGACACATTTATGAACATAATATGGGTGTGATTGATGAAGATTTTACCCAAAAAATTCCAAATTACACATCTAAACTTGGAAGGAAATATATCCTAAAACAAGAAGAAGTGGAGAAATTCATAATGAAGATGGAAGAACTTGGTAATGTTATTAAACAACACTATTTAAGTGAAAAATAATACAACTGCTAACTTAAGGCTGACCGTTAGCGTTCATGCAAATTATGCTGAGCATAATTATTATGATTTGTAATAAGCCAATAGCACATTTACAAGCGCTTTCCCGCTTGCCAATACCAACTCTTGTAAAAGAGCTATTTTCAAATTGTAGAAGAATAAACAAACCAATTAACTAAAACCAATGTTTGGAAAAAAAAGAATTCAAGTGAATGCAATCCTTGATGCACAAATAGAGGATTTATTAAAGAAAACATCTCAATATGAAGATTTCATTGAAGGGCAAATAAGTTGTGAATCTTGCGACTCGACTATTACATCTCAAAACATTGGGATAATGCAACCGATAAATGGTGGAACTAAAATTGTATTTTATTGTGATAGGATTGATTGTACAGAACAATATAAGTTAGACCATGAATAGTATAATAAGTAAGCACACGGCTTTTCAACTATATTAGTAATAATAATAATAGTTCTACTATTCATAGGTGCAACACGGCCGGAGAACTTCGAAATATGCTTTGGATTCATATGGAGGATACTAGCACATCCATTTAAGTCACTCAGGAAGAGATCAATTAAGAATGATGTAGAGGGACCATGTACAAAAGCATTAAAAAGGATAGCCAAAGAATTGCCTGATATCGATATTCCAGCGCTGGGTATTAAATGGGTAAACAAAGACAACCTTGATACAGTCTTGAAAGAAGGCAAAGCCATTGTAAAGTTGAAATTTGAAGATAATGCGACAAAAAATATTGTAAAAGCTACATCGGTTTATATCAGAGACGCATTTCTAAAACATACTAAACCATATATTACAGAACATTTTAGGAAAGCATTAGATATCTCTGTATCAAAAAAGATATTGCTAAAAATTGAGAAGAACAATTCCAACATTTTGTCAACCTTTATTGATGAGAATGCCGCAGAAGGTGTAGAAGTATTCGAAAAATGTGAGCAAATTGAAGATATTGATGATAATGGTTTATTCACAAGAGTTCTTCTTCGAGAGCTTGATTTATTTGGTAAGAAACTACATGGAAGGACGGTAAAGGAAGATTACAAAAAGGAAGCTGAAGAGTTCCTATCCTTCGTAAATCAAATTTCCATAAGAGAATACGACGATGATACTCCCTTATCATTTTCATGTCAAATTTTAAAGGTTGGAGTTGTATTGGTGGCAAAAGTTGAAACTTTTATTAATCACGGTATAAACCCTTACCTGAGGCGAATCAAGCTAGGTATGTCAAAAGGTATAGAAAGCTTCTACTTACTTGCAAGAGGTAGTAGTGTACCAATTCTAAAAGAAATTGCAGCTCAATTATTAAACACTGGTAATTTTATTCTTATTAATAAACCAAAAGAATATTTAGATACTAAAAACCGATCAGCAATTTGCTATTGTATTAGGATAAATGATGATAGCATATTATCAAATACGCTGAAAGAAATTGGTTTAGCTATTGAAAACAAGATGACAATTGCTGGCGTTGTAACATATGTAAAAGAGAACTATCTTAAAATTGATGTTAATGGAATAGAAGGGTATCTTAGGAAAGGTAATCTTAGTGTAATTGACATTCAGGATGCACGAAGATATTTCAGAGAAAATACATTTATTGAGGCCATTCCATTAGAGATTCAGGAAAATGGAATAGTAGAATTTGGATTAAGAAATACGAAAAGTGACCCTAATCATATTTTAACTTCACAATTTGAAATTGGTAAAAGAATTTCAGGGAAAATTTCATTTATAGAAGACAACTTCATTAATATCGACCTTGGATTAGATCAAATCGAAGGTTTTGCCTATAGAAAGGATTTAACATATAGCAGATATGTCTTTTTACATAAGATATTCCAAATAGATGAGGAGCACGAATTTGATATTTTAGGCTATAATTTTGAAAAGGGAAGTGTGAGGTTAAGACTAGCAGACTTGAATGATCCTTGGAATCGACTATACTTTTCAAGAAACTCAGAGGTTGAGATGGAAATATGCAAAAAAGCCACAAGGTCATTTGTTGGAGAAATTCGGGAGGGAGTTGAAGCAATATTACCTATAAGAGAATTATCCTGGCTTGCAAACGAAGTTATCGCCAAAAAAGAAAGCATCAAACTAGGAGACAAAATAAAATGTTTTGTCGATTTAGTAGATAAAGAAAAGAAGGTGGTGTTTGTTACTTTAAAGCAGAAATCTACTAATCCCTACATCAAGTTTAGCAAGAAAAATATTGGTAATACATTTGAATTAATTGTCACTGAAATAAATTCTTATGGGATAAATGGTTATATAACCCATGAATCTAAGTACAATGTCTATGTTCCAAGCTATGAAACTACTTGGAATAGTAAAAGTTACACATACAAAGTTGGATCTAAATATAAAGTTCAAATTATCGGAATTGATAAGTATGAGTCAAAGCTACTCGGTTCATTTAAACCATTTATAAAACATCCTCTAGCAAATTTTCAAGATACATTCAAACTAGGTCAAGTATTAAAGAAGCTCCAAATTACTGAATGCCAGCCGTGGGGTATATTCTATACCATAAAATTTGGATCTGAACAACACAAGGCCTTACTTCATCGACGTGATATTGCTGATGGTTTTATTGAAAATTGTGAAGAGTTGAAGTCAGTATTAAACGATATACCTCTTTGCATCAGCTCAATTGACATGGAGAAGAATAGAATTGGGCTTAGTCTCAAAGATCTAGTTGCAAAAAATATTGATCGAATAGAATCTTTTGATTACGAAGAATCTTCAACCGCATATGTGCTAGCCCAAAACAAAAAAGACTTTGTTGTACTAATCAAAAATGCTTGGGTATTTGGCATACTCGAAACTAGCAATCATTATAAGCTTGGAGATAAAATTGAAGTAAGACCGATAGCAATAACTGATGAACTAATATTAACAGATGATTAACTCCTCATATATTTCAAGCACTTTGGCTGTTCACTCTATCACTCCACTTCCTAAAACAGCCAAAAAGCTTGAAAAGTATGGGGAAAATAAAATTGCACGAAACGCTAACATGCGGTATAATCAATTTGCTTGTCACACTTTTTGCAGCTACGATTGTCAGTGTGAATTAAAAAAATTTACAAAATGTATATTAGCCTATAATGAAAAAATACAGATTTCAACAAGCTTCACCACAGGAGCTATCTTTATATTGCATTATTGGAGAAGCTGTATGTGCAGTACAACATGTTGAAGATGCTCTTAGCCATTCGATTGTTATTAAAGGGACTAAAACACGTTTGAGATCTGAGGCTGACAACCATTTAAAGAAATATCACAAATATACTCTTGGGACAGCTATTAAAGTTGCCAAACAAAAGAGTTTGTATCCTCAGTCATTACTGATTGAACTAAGAGAGTTCTTAGAAGAAAGAAATTGGCTTATTCATAAAAGCATTACAGAAGCCCGAAAGAAATGGGATGATAATATATTCCGAGATGAACTATTAAGCAGAATAAAAGATATCACAACTCAAGCACACTTTCTCCAACAATTAATCGAGGAAGATCTTATAGCGTTTGCAGAAAATGAAGGGGTTGATATGACCCATGTAAAGGATGAAATAGAAAAATACTATTCATAATAATAGGGTGCTGAACATTATTCAAAATTGTTTGAGTACTTAAAAATATCATATAACAAACCTAAAAATGGTTAATCAATACAAGAAAAAGCGCAACTTAATCATTGTAATTCTGATATTTATCGGGATTGTTATCGTTTACCTGTTTACAAATGGTAAAAAAGATGGTTTTAATAATGAAAAAGATACACTAGAAAATAAACGCAAGAAGGCGAGAAAAGAATTAGATAAGCTAAAAACAGAATTAGCAAAAAAAGAAGGAGAAGAATACCGGATAGAAAGGAGAATTAAACGATCTCAACGATGCATTAGAGCAGGAATTGTTTTTATATGGTTGGCCTCTAACGTTCTATGTTTCCTACTTATTGATGGAACTACCATTGATAAACTATTAATGTACAATGAGATACTAATTATTTCTCTTGTGGCTACTATATACATTATTGCAGGTACTATCACAGATCTTAAAGAATTGAATGATTATCTGAGAACGAACCTTGAAACACGTGTGTATAGAAATAGGCTTTTGAACAAGAAATCAGAAGTTGAGGCGGTTAAGCAAGAAATCGCCATCAAAGAGAATGAAATTTCTTAAACATACATTTAATAAATGAATAGATAATTATCTGTATTCAAATCATCTGTAAAATGACAGCTTTAAATAAATAGAATTCGAAAAAAATTGAAATATGCCAACACAAATAAGAAATTTAGCAGAATCTGCAAAAGGCTTTACAAAAAGCCCATTAGGAATAATTGCACTTTTTATTGTGCTTGTATATGGATTTGCAACTATTGCAGTCAGCTTTGGGAAAAATCTTTCAGACCATATTACTCCTCTCATTTATTTTTTAGTTCTCTTCCCAGTAGTGGTGTTTATTGGATTTCTATGGCTTGTGTCAAAACACCATGACAAGATTTACGGTCCATCTGACTTCAAGAATGAAGATAACTTTTTAAAAATGAAAATGTCAACGGTTGCATCACTTACTGCAGAGACAGCAAGACAAAAAGGGGATACGACCGAAGAAGAAATACAAGAGCAACTTAACTCTATTGTGGAATTGGTAAGCAAGATTCAACCACAAAAACAAAATGACTTTAGCAATAAATGGAGAAACCAAGTTCTTTGGGTCGATGATAGACCTGAAAACAATATTAATATTAGAAAAGCTTTTGAATCACAAGGAATAGAATTCAGCCTCGCTTTATCAACAGATCAGGCAATTAATATCCTGGAGCACAATAAGTTTGCTGCAATAATATCTGATATGGGCAGAAAAGAAGGACCGCAAGAAGGATATGTTCTTCTAGAGAAGATAAGAAAATCAGGCATCGAAACACCTTTCTATATTTACGCTGGCTCAAATGCACAACATCACAAGATGATGGCTCTGGAACGTGGAGCACAAGGCAGCACAAACCGTGCTCAGGAGCTATTCGAAATGGTTATGAATAGGATATCTACTAACTAGTTATATGGCATTAATTTGGAAACCTCTCAAATACTTTAGATATTATCGCTGAACTAAAAAGGTAAGATGTCGAGCAGGTATCAGGATATCTAAGATGCAACAGTACGCCTAAAGGGTAGGTTTAAAGAAGTCGACCTTCTGGATCTTAACACCAGCTCAGATATCATTAAGAAAGTAATCGATCCTGCCCTTAAACTTTATAAAGAAATATAGAATCCAATATTTGAATAATGCTAAAATGGATTGTAATCCTCCTTCTTTCTGAATAAATTAGAGGATTATTCAATTCGACAGCTAGTCTGTAAAATAATTGTCTGACATAAAATATTAGCAATCCGGACTAATGGGTTGACATAAAGATATATACAAAATAAGATGAGTGAAGATCATAAACGACAGCTGGAGCAGCAGCTCTGGAATATAGCCAATACATTGCGTGGTAAAATGGATGCTGATGAGTTCCGGGATTATATCCTGGGCTTTATCTTTTATAAGTACCTCTCCGAGAAAATGAGGATCTATGCCGATGAGATACTTAAAGAGGATAAAATATCTTACCTCGATATTAAGGAGAATACAGACCTGGGCAAACAGTATCTTGAAGCAATCCGGGAAGAGGCTCTTGAAAAACTTGGTTACTACCTGAAGCCTTCAGAGCTATTTCATCAGCTTGTTCTTCGGGGTAATGGTGATGGAAAATCAAGCAGTAATTTTATTATTGAGGATCTGCAGGTAATCCTGAATAATATCCAGCAGAGTACAATGGGTACGGAGAGTGAGGAGGACTTCGATAACCTGTTTGAGGATATGGATCTGAATAGCTCGAAGCTGGGAAAAACTGTTGAACAAAGAAATGCTGTAATAGCTCAGGTAATGTCTCACCTTGCCAAGATTGATTTTCAGCTTGAGCAATCAGAAATAGATGTCCTGGGCGATGCTTACGAATACCTTATTGCTCAGTTTGCAAGTGGAGCAGGAAAAAAAGCAGGTGAGTTTTATACCCCTCAGCAGGTTTCAAAGATACTGGCAAGGATAGTTACCCTGGATAAGACTAGAATAAAATCAGCTTATGACCCAACAGCAGGATCAGGTTCCTTGCTACTTCGCCTGACAAGGGAATGTGAGGTACTTAATTTCTACGGCCAGGAACGTAACAGAACCACCTACAACCTCTGCAGGATGAATATGATCTTACATGATGTTCACTATACCCGCTTTGATGTAAAACTGGAGGATACTCTTGAATATCCACAGCATAATAAACTGGAAGCTGAAGCCGTGGTGGCTAATCCGCCATTCTCGGCAAAGTGGTCAGCTAACCAACTCTTTATGACCGATGACCGATTTAGCGAATACGGCAAACTCGCTCCATCCTCCAAGGCTGATTACGCATTTATTCAGCATATGCTATATCATCTTGCAGAGAATGGTGTCATGGCCGTTGTAATGCCTCATGGAGTACTCTTCAGAGGAGCAGCAGAAGGACATATCCGAAAGTATCTGATTGAAGAGAAAAACTACCTGGATGCAGTTATCGGACTTCCTGCAAATATCTTTTATGGTACAAATATACCAACCTGTATCCTGGTGTTTAAAAAGTGTAAGGAACATCCTGATGATATTCTGTTTATTGATGCCAGCCAGCACTTCGAAAAAGTTAAGACTCAGAATTATCTGACGGATGATGATGTAGAGAAGATTGTTGCTACCTACGAGAATAGAGAAACAATCGAAAAGTACTCCTATGCTGCCAGCCTGGATGAAGTTAAGGAGAACGATTATAACCTGAATATTCCAAGGTATGTGGATACTTTCGAAGAAGAAGAGCCGATTGACATTGTTGCCGTGGCAGAGGAACTGAAGGCTTTAGAGATTGATATTAAGGAGACAGATAAGACCATTGCTGGTTTCTGTAAGGAGTTAAAAATTCCAACACCGTTTTAATTTATGGGTAAGCAGAAGAACATACCTGAATTAAGGTTTCCTGGGTTTAATAGTAAATGGGAAAGAAAGAGTATTGGAGATATTTCTCACAAAATTGGTAGTGGGAGTACTCCTTTAGGTGGCACGAAAGCATATCAGCAAAAAGGGATTATGTTCATAAGAAGCCAGAATGTAAATAGTGATATGTTGAACCTTGATGATATTGTTTACATTTCTGACGAGATGAATGAAAAGATGTCTGGCAGTAAGGTATTCGGTGAAGATGTACTTTTAAATATTACTGGTGCGTCAATAGGAAGAAGTTGTGTTGTACCAAAAGGTTTTCAAATTGGTAACGTAAACCAACATGTTTGTATCATAAGATTAAACCAAGATTTCAGTCCGTATTTTTTTCAACCATTCATAAGCTCATTCAGAGGACAGAAACTTGTTTTTCAAGAGCAAGCAGGTGGTGGAAGAGAAGGTCTAAATTTTCAAAGCATACGAAGATTTAAAATATTATTCCCCTCCCTCCCTGAACAACAAAAAATAGCCTCTTTCTTCACTGCAATTGACAAGAAGATTTCTCAATTACGTCGAAAGAAGACCCTGCTGGAAGAATACAAAAAAGGGGTGATGCAACTTATCTTCTCTCAGAAAATCAGGTTTAAGGATGATAGTGGCCAGGAGTTTCCGGAGTGGGAGAAGAAGAAGTTGGGGGATATATTAATTGAGAGTTCAGAGAAAACAACAATTTCAAACCAGCATCGAATACTTTCTTCAACAGCAAAAGGGATTTTTAATCAAGATGAATATTTTAATCGAGATATTGCAAGCAAAGATAATTCAGGATATAAAATCTTAAAAAAGAATCAATTAGTGTTTAGCCCTCAGAATCTATGGCTTGGAAATATTAATATTAACACTGAGTTTGAGATAGGTATTGTTTCTCCATCTTATAAGATTTTTTCATTCAATAGCGAGTTTACAACTGCACAGTATTGCAAGTATTATCTTACTATTCCAGAGATGATGTTTGAATATGAAGAAGCATCTGAACAAGGGGCAAGTGTTGTTCGAAGAAATCTAAACATGGACATCTTTCTTGAAATTAGAATTGATCTACCCACTTTACCAGAGCAGATTAAACTTGCTAATTTACTTTTCTCAATTGATAACAAAATCAACCATACTAAAACCCAAATCGAAAAAGCAGAACTCTGGAAGAAAGGTCTGCTTCAAAAAATGTTTGTATAAAATGAAATTAAATGACCAAGACCTACTACATAGATAGATTTGAACAAATCATTGAAATCGGTACAACATTTGGTTACAACTGGTACAGGGGGCACTCAACAGTGATTGGAGAATTAACCCCTTGCATATTCCGTAAACGATATACAGATGATATATATCTTGCATTAAGTCCTAATCCAGAATTGAGGATTGCGACAGATTTTAAAAGGAAAGCACCATCCATTGAAAAAAAATTACCAAAGCGAAACAACAATCTTGAATGGTTATTCTTAATGCAACATCATGGAGTACCTACAAGGTTGCTTGATTGGACAGAAAATATTCTCGCAGCAACATTCTTTGCAGTTAATAACAATAATAATAACGATGGAGAGATATGGTCCATGCTTCCATGGAAATTAAATGAAAATTATGGCTTTTATGCACTGCCAATATTAGATAAAAGTAAAACTGTAAAATTTCTATCACATGAAATTTTTCATGACAATCCTGAAGAATTGGCTGAAAAATATAAACTAAAGGAAGTCCCTCAAACACCATTGGCTCTTCAACCGCCTTTAAAACATCCAAGATATGCAGCTCAACAAAGTTGTTTCACTCTCCATCCTAAACCTAAGGAAGGGAATACCATACCTGAAATAATTTCTGATGAGACCTATCTTGTGCGATATATCATTCCTAAAGAACTGAAGAAGAGTTTTGAAAAGAAGCTGCGTTATTTAGGTATTACATACAATACGTTATTCCCTGACTTGGAGGGTCTTGCCAAGACAATTGTACAGCAGGAAGAATATGCGGGCTGGGGGCAACCAAGACCATTGGACTATAGAGAATATAAGGAATAGCTTAACATAGTCATTGCTATGCAAACCGAACTTATACTTGAAGAAAAACTGGTTCAGCAACTAACTGAACTTGCTTATGGATTGGTACACATCAAGGACGAAGCAGATCTGATTGGCAACCTAAAACAACAGCTTGAAAAACACAATGGAATAAGCTTCTCCGAAAAGGAGTTTGAGAAAGTCCTGAATATCCTTAGCAAAGGTTCCATCTTTGAAAAGGCCAAAACACTGCGGGAGAAACAACACATCATCAGGGACAATGGAGAGAATCTTTATTTCGAGTTTATCAATATCGAGCACTGGTGTCAGAACCAGTACCAGGTTACCCACCAGGTAAACATGGAAGGTAAGTACAAAAATCGCTATGATGTTACTTTGCTGGTTAATGGTCTCCCCCTGGTACAGATTGAGCTGAAAAGAAGGGGCCTCGAGCTAAAGGAAGCCTTTAACCAGATAAACCGCTATCAACGACACTCATTCGGAGCAAGTGCTGCTCTGTTTCAGTACATCCAGATATTTGTTATCAGTAACGGTGTAAACACCAAGTATTATTCAAATAACCGGGTACAGGCTCTTTCTTTTAAGCAGACATTTTATTGGACTAATGAGCAGAATAGCAGGTTAACAAATCTCTTAAACGAGTTTACTCCTGATTTCCTTGAGCCCTGCCATCTCTCAAAGATGATATGTAAGTATGTTGTCTTAAACGAAACATATAAGATACTGATGGTGCTTCGCCCCTACCAGTACTATGCCGTGGAAGCACTTGTAGATAAGGTGGAAAACACCAGGAAAAACGGTTATATATGGCATACCACAGGCTCTGGAAAAACCCTTACCAGCTTTAAGGCAAGCCAGATTCTTACCAGGTTACCAAAGATTAAAAAGGTGGTGTTTGTGGTTGATCGCAGAGACCTGGACTATCAGACCAACAAGGAATTTAATAGCTTTTCAAAAGGCAGCGTAGATGGTACCGACAATACCAGGCAGCTGGTAAAACAATTTGGTGATGATACCAAACTTATTGTAACAACCATTCAAAAGCTTAATACTGCAATAAGCAAAAAGCAGTATCTCCAGAAGATGGAGAAACTGCAGGATGAGAGAATCGTGTTTATCTTCGATGAATGTCATCGCAGTCAGTTTGGTGAGACCCATGGAAGGATAACAAAGTTTTTTCGTAATATCCAGATGTTTGGTTTTACCGGCACACCAATCTTTGCTGATAATGCCATGAAAAATGAGCTTGG
>CAYYLA010000071.1:0-11427 GCA_964441785.1 uncultured Candidatus Cloacimonadota bacterium
CCTCGCTGAGCACCTTGAGGATGGCCGAATGCATACCCTCTTTGACCTCTGTCATACAGGATTTTACCGGTTTCCCATCTACAATTACCGTACATTTCGCACACTGTCCATTAGCACAATAAATGCCCTGAGCACTGTTGTCTTTATGATGATGTCCAAAGATCTTGATTCCATTTGCGAAAAGTGCCGAAGAAATGACCTCTCCCTCTTTAGCTTTCAAAGGTTCTCCATTCCAGGTGAAGTTAACGTCCTTTCTATCTAAAATGGGAAGAATCGGATGCTGATTTAAACGATTTTCTTTCATCTCCAACTCCATTATTTTGATTTTCAACCATTTAAAATTTTTCTATTCACTTTGATGTCAAGGGAAATTCTGCAGATGCTTTTTTTTATCAAATCACTGAAATGCAATCAGATATCCCTTTCTTTTCAGGTTGGATCTTGCCACTCTCCCCTTTATTAATATCCTGTTCTTTTAAGTCTCAATTTTATAAGGGCTTGTGATTAAAATTCCCGGTCTGCATCGCCCGGGAGTTTAACGCATCTGTTTGTTTTATCAAAAAATCATTGTCAATATTTGGTTCAGCTCTTTTCTAAAACCATGAAGAAAATTTATCAATACTCAGAAAAAAAATTCAGTTCCTTTGATGAAGAAAAACAACTGAAAATCCTTCATCAAATGATGAATCATCTCCTGAATATCTGGGACGATGATGATCAACGTAAGATGATGATACGCTCCATTAATGATTGTCTCTCTTATTCCCGGGTTTCAACAGAGATTGAATTTCCTGAAAAATCAATGAATAAACGAGCCATCACCCTAATGATGATGAAAATTGAGCGCAAACTAAATATCGATATCGATGATAAACGCATCGTTGCTTACAAACAGATCAATATTGAAACAGAGGATGGTCAACAGAAGTCTTCAAAAAAATTACCTCTTATCGTTGTTCTCGATAATCTCCGTTCCAGCTTTAATGTTGGCTCAATCTTTAGAACAGCAGAGTGTCTTCAACTGGAAAAAATAATTACCTGCGGTCTAACCCCAACCGGTGATCATAAAAAAGTTAAAGATACCTCGATGGGAACAGATGCATATATCAATTGGGAACATCAGGATGATACGCCTGAAGCTGTAAGGAATCTGAAAAAGCTGGGATATCACATCTATGCTATGGAAACCACAAAAGAAGCTGAAAATTTGTATGACTGCTCAATAGAATTTCCCGCTGTTATCCTGCTTGGAAATGAAGCACTTGGTTTGGATGAACAGCTTCTCTCCATCGCTGATACTATCCTGAAAATCCCCGTTAGAGGTTGGAAAAACTCCCTCAATGTAGCCAATGCCTTTGCCATTACAGGATATGAAATGCTGAGACAGTTTGATAAAGAATAAAGATAAAAGAATAAAGACGAAAGAATAAAGACAAAAGAATAAAGATAAAAGAATAAAGACAAAAGGAAAAAAGACAAAAGGCGCGTTGCGAGGAGCGAGGTGCGAATAGCGCACTGCGATGGGCGAGGGACGAAGAAAAAGTCTGGTGAAATATCGAAACCTTCGCAATGGTCTTTAGACCTTGCGAATGGTTGGACGGGTAACTGAGCGAAGTCGAATTGGTAGCTGAGCGAAGTCGAATTGGTAGCTGAGCGAAGTCGAAGTTGAACTGGTTTAATTAATTGCTCTGCTCGCGGAATACATTCGCTGACGCTCATGGAATTTATAATTTTCAATTTAAATATTATGATTTTTTTAGCGACGAAACCATCGTCACCTGCGGTTTATGAGAAGGATAAATCATTGGATTAACTCCAAAATACCCAGAATTTGAAATAGCAAGGATTTTCGTTAGAAGATATATAACCTTAATAAAAGCAGTGACATGGATCAATAATAAAATGTTCTCCCGTGACGGGACAAAAAATGACTTGACACTTATTTTTAACTTCGAAACTTGTTGTCTTAAGTTGGGACATAAAAATAAAGTGAGGATGTATGATTAATTATGAGGGATTAGAAAAACTAATGAAACTGGGGATAACAGAATCTGCTGGTAAACTATATTTATTACTGCTGCAGAAAAGTAACTCAACAGCTTCCGAATTATCAAAACTATCAGGAATATCACGATCTAAAACCTATGAGTTATTGGATATGCTAAAGAAGAAAGGATTATGCGCAGAGTTACTTGGAAGTGTTAAAAAATACGTTCCAGTTGATCCAAACAAAGCATTTATTGGTATTCAATCACAACTTGCAAAAGAATATGAGGAAAATAAAAAAAATATCATCACATTAAAGGAAGAATTATCTCCATTATTCGAAATCCAAAAAGGCAATTTTGATCCACTTGATTTCATTCAGGTTTTCAGGTCAAAAGCTAGTAGCCTGGAAAAAGCTGAATTTCTGGAAATGCAAGCCGAATCGGAAATACTTTCTCTCTGCAAACCTCCATATGCAATGGGATTAGACAGAAAAGTTTCTTCAGCTAGGCCGAACATAAACAAACTGAAAAAGAATATTATCTATAAATCTATCTATGAAATTGAAACAGATAATGAAGAAGAGTTTTTGCAACGAGTAAAGTTGTTTCATGATGCTGGTGGGATAGCTCGGATCTCACCTAGATTGCCGTTAAAATTAATTATATTTGATAAAAAAGATGTTTTGTTCAATCTTGAGAATCAAGCTGGTAACAATGTAAATTTTACAACATTATCTATAGAGCACATAGATATGGGTGAAATTCTGAAAAGAATTTTCGACCTTTATTGGGCTGAATCAATACCTTATCTGGAATATATAATTGATAAGTAATTTCTAAACTAATAAAAAAGGAGAAAAAAATGCGAAGAAACAAATCAGTAATAGTTTTTATTATGGTATTATGTTTGTTCAGTTTGCTGAATGCCCTCTCTATTGATTTACCTGAGAGCATAACCTTTGTGGCTGGCGAAACCTATACTGATTCCTTTGGTCAGTACATTACTAATGATACTGGTAATGATATTACGTTGACCAGCAGTGGAATGTCCAATATCTCTGTTAGTATTCACCATGGCACTGATGTTGATTTTACCTGTGATGCCGGTTGGAGTGGCACAGAAACCATTACCTTCACTGTATCAGATGGTACCGAATCAGCGTCTGATGATATTGACGTTATCGTAACCCCGGAAGCTCCTGATCTATTATTAGAACTTCCAGAGACAATTGCATTTGATCATTTCACAAGTCTTGATGTTGATTTTAATCCTTATATTACTAATAATACGGGCAATGATCTAACCTTAAGTTATAGTGGTAATGAGATGATAATAATCACATTATTAGACAACTTTGTTGTTCGCTTCGAGGGATGGGATCTTTGGATTGGAACCGAAACGGTAACCTTTTCTATTACAGATGAAAATGGTCGAGAAATCTCAACTGATACAGTCGATGTTACTGTCATACCTGAACCAGGAGAAATCACGATATCCTTACCTGATGAGATAACTATGATAACAAATACTGTTCGAGAAGAGGATTTTTCACATTATATTACCAGTTTATTTGTTTATGATATTACCTGGCAGGAACCAGAATTTCTTAATATTAGTATTAATGATATGCAGCATGTTTTTTTCTCTGTAAATGAACCAGGTTGGGTAGGAACAGAAAATATTGTATTTATTGTTACTGATTGTTTTGGATTAGTAGAAACAGATAGCTTAGATGTTGTTGTACTACCGGTAAGTGATTTTTCATTAACGTTACCTACAACCTTTATAATGAAAGAAGATCAAACAGTAGTGCGAGATTTATCTGGATTTACTGATGAAGAGGATGTAACATTTTTTGTAACAGGCAATCAAATTGTAGATTTCAATTTCTCGGGTTCTGAGTTAACAATGTCTTCCCCTCCAGGATGGACAGGAGAGGATAAAGTAACAATAACTGCCGAAACATAAGCAGGCTATCAAGCATCAGATAGTGATACCGTTATTGTGGAACCTTTATATGATAATAGTGCAGCATACAGAGGAGGATCCTATGATGGCTTTGCTTTTGCTTTTGGTGGATTGCTGGAATTTTATACGCTGTCTGGTGTTGTAGTAGATGCCGAAAATGCAGCTAGAATCCCAGATGCTGTTATTACTATTGGTGAACTGGAAACTACCACTAACAATGTTGGTGAATACGAGATAGAACTTGGGTATGGAACGTATGATATCATCTGTTATGCAGCAAATTATGACACCTCAACAGTTGAGAATTATGTTATTGAAGAGGATGCTGTATTGAACTTTCAATTAATACCAACAACTTTAAGTGATGATATTTTAACGTTATCTACCGAATTACAATCTAATTATCCTAATCCATTCAATCCAGAAACAACAATCTTTTATTATCTGGAAGAAACCTCAGATGTTTGTCTGGAAATCTACAATGTTAAGGGTCAGAAAGTAAGACAGTTGGTTAACGATCAAGTTGATAGTGGTCAGCACTCAATTGTTTGGGATGGAAAAGATGATACTGGTCAGAGTTTGGCTAGTGGTATTTTCTTCTATAGAATGACGGCTGGTAAATACTCCAGTGTCAAAAAAATGATACTTATTAAATAGTAAAAAGGAGAAACTCTGATGAAATTATTTAATGAACGAACATGTGTCCTTATTCTGACGTTGATTTTATTGCCGGTTGCTATTTTTGCCAATAATTTACAGATAACAAATGTATTTCTAGTAGATAAGAACATAGATGAAGACTATGTCAATATTCAATTTGACGTATCCTGGGAGAATTCCTGGCGCTTTGATGATGGTGTTGCAAATTGGGATGCTATATGGTTATTCGCAAAATATAGGATCAATAATGGAGATTGGAATCAGTGCACCTTATCCGTTGAAGATAATCAGCACAGTATGGCAGAAGGTGGTACTATAGATGCTTCTTTTGAACATGATAATAATGGCGTTGGTGCATTTATTTATCGAAATGAAGCTGGTACTGGCAATATCGATTGGCAAAACAATAAACTGCGTTGGAACTATGGTTTAAATGATGTCGATGATAATGACGAAGTAGAAGTTACATTGTATGGTATCGAAATGGTATATGTTCCTGAAGGACATCATAACTTGAATACGGTTGATTTATCTCTCTGTGATTGCGAAATATTTAATGATCCAATGCATGAAAATTCTATGATAGAAATAACCAGTGAAGATGCAATACCTGCTGGTTCAATTCGATGGACAGGTGGCTTTGTCTGGGGAGGTGTAGGTAACAGCAATGGATTTTCTTATGGATGTGACAGTTTAAATGTTAACTATCCTAAAGGATATCAGGCTTTTTATTGTATGAAATATGAGCTCTCCCAGGGGCAGTATGCTGAGTTTCTAAATTCGCTAACTGAAACCCAGGCAGCTGCAAGAAATATATCTGGAAGTAATAACTATGCTTATTTTAGAGGTACTATTTCTGGTACATGGCCTCAATTTGTAGCTACAAGACCAGACAGGGCAGCAAATTTTGTAAGCTTCATGGATCATTTAGCGTATTTAGACTGGTCTGGACTACGTCCTATGACAGAGCTGGAATTCAATAAAGCCTGTCGTGGAGATAGAGATGTAATTCCTAACGAGTATGCTTATGGCTCAAGCAACTTTGTCACTAATGCGATGCATATAAGCGGAGTTGAAGATGGTACAGAAACAATAACCGATACAGGTGCTAATGCAGCATATTCATCTGGTGATGGGCATATAGGGGGTGACGGAGGCCGTGGTCCATTACGTTGCGGTATATTTGCAACTCCGGATGCTACAACCAGAGAACAATCAGGTGCATCATATTATGGTATCTTAGATTTGTCTGGTAATCTTGCTGAGCAATGCATATCAATAGCAGGTTTTAGAGGATTTGATTCTACCCCGACATATGCTGGAACATACGATGGATCACATGGCGATGGTATTTTGTCAGATGGTGGGATTGCAACCAACATTAACTGGCCGGGAAGATTGGATGCTATTGGCGGTGGTAAAAGAGGTGGTTCTGTAGGTGGTAACCATATTGGTGGTCAGGTAGATTATCGATATTCGGCTTGTGCTGCAAATGATACACGTAATTATGAAGATGGATGTCGTGGAGTTAGAACGCCATAAATAGAATTGTTTTCCCGGTCTTTTCATAAGGCCGGGAAATCTGAATAAAAGGACTGAAAATGGTTAAAGTAAGTTTAATTGTAATTTTGATGTTGATTTTTTGTCTCTTGTATCCCGTCCCCTTAAAGGTTATTGGTGAAGTTTTTCAAGAAACCTGTGATAGCTGAGGGAATGATTATTCAATAGCGCGTGCCGCTTTATTAGATCTGTCTTCGGAATACGAGAATTTGATACCACTAATTTGGCAATTAAATGCCAGTACTATCGAAGGTGCAAACCCAACAGCATCTCCAGGTGCTATAGAACGATTGAATTGGTATGGCCAGGTCGCCAGTATTTTCCCTTACGCTCGTTTTGGAGGAACTCTTGATTACTGGGGAGATAGCAATGCATATTATGTTTATCTGGCTCATTACAATCAACTTGTAACCCAGGATAGCCCTTTTATGATTGATATGAATTTCTCTATAAATGATGAAGGGAATTTTATTGTTTCTGCTGAGGTTGAACTTTACCAAGATATCCAATTAAATGATATTAAAATCTTTTTTACAATCTCTAACCATAATAATACCAATTATTCTTCAACTGTTGTTGCAAAAACCTTGGAAGAAGATATAGATATTACTCAAATTGGAGAAACATGCTCCTTTGAAAAGGTTATCGAAAGAAATTTGGATTGGGATGTAAACAATTTAAAGGCAATTGCTGTTATCCAATCTTGGGAAAACAAAACAATTTTACAGGCTGATCAAGTAGATTTCGAAGGACTCATACCAGGTTTCATAGCTGATATAAAGGAAGGTCCAGCTACTTTATCGGTAGATTTTTTTAGCTCTTCGTTACCACTAGATGGGATTGAACTTTGGGAATGGGATTTTGATGGAGATGGTATTGTCGATAGCCAGGAAGAAAATCCAACGTATTTATATGAAACTCCGGGATTGTATAATGTAACATTGAGAATATCAGATGGTATTGAAACCAGAGAAGTCACCCGGGAAGATTATATTGAAGTCAATTCGACTCAAACAGCTTCTGGACAGGTTGCCGGGGTTTGGCATCAAGTCTTAAGCCCATATACAATTGTTGATTCAGTTTATGTTGCCGAAGATAAGGATTTAACCATTGAACCCGGAGTGATTATAAACTGTTTGGAGAACTCACAACTAAATGTTTTTGGTAATATAAATGCGGATGCAACTGATGGCGAGGCTATTATCTTCAGTAGTGAAACATCATGGAAAGGTATATGTATAAAGGATTCGAATGAAGAGAATGAGTTAACTAATTGCCAGATTTCAGAGGCTTCATCATGTGCTCTAAAAATAGATAACTCGGCTGTTAATATCCATAATAGTAAGATTTTCAATTGTATTTCCGATGAACATGTGTCAGCAATTCACATTCAGAATTCCAGTGATGTCACGTTGCAGGGGAATCTGATTTGCAATAACTATGGTAGTAATGCTTCTACTATTTACGTTTTATTATCTAATCCAGACATTCTTAACAACGTAATAGTGAATAATACATCAGAAAGATTTGGTTCAATTGAATTGGATACGGGTTCAAATGCCTATTTGCAGAACAATACAATATCAAATAATCTAAGTGGAATTGCATCGCTGTGCATAAAAGGATCGTTTCCTATTATTCGCAATTGTATTATTTGGGAAGAGGGTGAATTATTTTCATTAGAGAATGGTATGCCCTCAGTTGGATACAGTTGTATAGCTGGTGGATATGTAGGAAATGGTAATATTGAGGTTAATCCACTTTTCGAAGATCCTTCTAATGGCATCGGATTTCAGTTCAGTGGATTGTATGCCAATTGGATATTGACAACGGATTCTCCCTGCATAGATGCTGGTAATCCTGATGAGATCTATAACGATATAGAGGATGAAAATAATCCTGGTTATGCTGCTTATCCGGCTCGAGGCTTACTTCGTAATGATATGGGAGCATATGGTGGTGATCTGAACCCATTTTACAATCCTGTAAGTATTGATGAAGAAATTATTGTCTATGATGATAATATTGTACTTTCAAATTACCCAAATCCATTTAATCCGGCAGCTATCGGACGCGGTTCACATACCATAATTAGTTTTTCTACAACAAAGGATTTGGAAGACGAAGTTAAATTAGCTATTTATAATCTAAAGGGAAGGATTGTAAAAACATTTTTAATAGATAATATAACTTATCCTACGCATTCAGTTACGTGGAATGGGAAAGATAACAATGGTAAATCAGTCTCCAGCGGTGTATATTTTTGTAAATTTAAGTCAGGATCATTAGAAAAAACTACCAAAATGTTATTACTAAAATGATTAATAGATGTTAGATAATAAGATCGAGATTGGATGTAATATTTAAATTATGAGGAGAAGCTACTATGCGAACGACCCAAAAAATACTGTTAATTCAATTATTGATTTATTGGATAACTATTTGTGCAGCAAATAGCGTTATCTACGATATAAAAGGTAATTCACCAAGATTAAACAAATCGATATATCCAAAAACTTTCAGCACAACTTTAAATTCCAATTCACGTAATTCATGGCAGGGAGTGGGACCATGGGGAGGGGATGTTACCTCTATTGCTATCTGCCCTGATACTCCTACCACATTATATGCTGCTATGTGCACACCCTATATAAGTATCGATTCTGGGGAGTCTTGGGATGTATGGCAGAGTTTGGCCGCATATTCGACTACAATAAACATTATCAAAACATCAGCTGATGGTATTTGTTTTGCTGCAGGCAATGCTGATGATGGCTTATTCAGGTCTACAGATAATGGAGAAACCTGGTGCCATATAAGCAATTTTCCAATACCCGGTAGAGATATTTCTGTAATATCGATTGATCCGTTCAACTCAAATATTCTCTATGTAGGTGTTACGGGTGATATGAATGCATCGAATTGGACTCAAGTTGCAAAAAGTTTGGACAATGGAGATACCTGGTCTGTTTTGGATACGGATATTATTGATATAACAATGGGGATTTCAGATATCGCGATTGATCCGTCAGATTCAAACAACATTATTATTTCCTGTGGGGGAGGTATTGAAGGAGGGGATCTTGCCTACTCTAACGATGGTGGAACATCCTGGCAAAATATTGCATTTAATTTACCTACACAATATCCTTTTAATGATGTCGAAATTTTTGGAAATGATGTTTATCTTTCCGGGGGACAGCTTTTTGGAAGCCAGTATGTTGGAATATACAAATCTCAAATAGATGTATTTTCATGGGAGAATATCTCATCTGATTTTCCTATACCTGTTGTAAACAAGGTATTAGTAAATCCTTTTTTTAATAATATGATATATGCAGCGACCGAAGGTGATGGCCTTTATGTTTCAGCTGATAATGGAGATACCTGGAATTTTACAACTGATGGTGCAGATAACTTCTCAATAACGGATTTGATTATGAATCCGTTAAATCCTCTGGATTTTTATATTGGATGTAAAAGTATGGCGGTATACAAAAGTTCTGATATGGGCTCTACATGGCTGAAGGCTAATCATGGGCTGGCTGCTTTACATCTAAATGATATTGCGGTTGATCCAACAAATCCTGATAACATTATCGCAGGTTATGAGGCGGTGAATTCAGGTGGATGCTATATGTCGCACGATGGAGGAGATACATGGGATGTTGTAGAAAGTCTTCCTGCAACTAGATTTTCTGCTGTAACATTTGATAATTCGGGGAATATTTTTGCTTGCTCAAGAGGACCATCTACTGTGGCCCAGGAGGGTGTATATAAATCCATTGACGGAGGAATTTCTTGGAATAATACCGGCCCAGATCTTGGCCCTGATTTAGAGACGGAGTTGTGGGAAATTGAAGTTTCTGAGATATCAGATGGGCTTATATTTGCTACAGGTAATCACTACGGAAATGGTGGTTGGGCATCAACAATATATCGAACAACCAATGGTGGTGATGCCGGTTGGGAAGAGGTGTATATAGGACCTGATAATGTCGGCGTACGTGCAATAGAATTAGCTCCAAATTCAAATGATCAAATTATTTATGCAGGCACATTTTCATACAATGGGTCCACATCATTTCTAAAAAGCAATAATCAAGGTCAATCCTGGGAAAATATTGATAATGGGGTTATCCCTAACTGTTGCCAATGTTTTTGTGTCGAAGTAGATGCATTAGATCCAAATGTTGTATATGCTGGAACTGGTCATTATTCAGCTGGTTATTATATCATGAAAACACTTGATGGTGGGAGTAGCTGGAATTCAATTTATAGTGCTTCTTCAAATGTTACAGATTTGGTATTGGATCCAGATGATAATGGCCATATTTATGCCGCTATCCAAAATGCCAGTGTGGCTATGTCTAACAATGGTGGAGAAAGTTGGCAGGAAGCTGGAGATGGGTTGCCGGGTGATGCTCAGCTATCTCGCTTTTCACAATCGTTTGACGTAAATGGTGAAACAAAATTCTACCTCGGTTCATCTAATTGCAGTGCTTTTGTAAATTCAATGGATATTTCATCTAGTTTGAATTCACCAAACAATGTCGTGATCAATGTTCAAGATTATAATGATGTTTACATAACATGGTTAGAACCAGATTTGACATCAGCTGTATTACTTGGATATAAAATTTATAGAGATGGTGATTTGCTTGTTGTTATATCAAATTCTGAAACCTTTGAATATCTTGATTCTGGACTTAATGAAGATGAATATACCTATAGTTTATCTGCTGTTTACTTGGAAGGAGAATCTGAATTGGTCGAGTTGGGAAATATTATGATTGAATTTCTACCACCTGCAGATGTTGAAGCCTGGTCTAATTGGCCCAATATTATTATCCAGTGGAGTTCTCCGAATCGTGATATTACTTCTTATAATATCTATAGAAACGATGAAGTTATAGCAAATACAGCTAACTACTACTATCTTGATCAAAATGTTCCTCCAGGATCATATGTCTATAATGTATCATGTCTGTATGCAGGAGGTTTTGAGGGACCTCAATCAGAAGACATCTATGTCAATAATCATGGAACAAATTCTGATGATGATATCGTAACGTGTAGAACGTCACTAAATGGTAACTATCCAAATCCCTTCAATCCGGATACAGAAATTAGTTTTAGTCTTTCAGAAAAACAAACTATTATAATTGAAATAGTAAATATTAAAGGTCAAAGAGACAAACAACTTGCCAATGGGATGTATTCTCCGGGTAATCATTTGGTAATCTGGAA
>CAYYLA010000072.1:0-11387 GCA_964441785.1 uncultured Candidatus Cloacimonadota bacterium
AATCTATGATATCTGAATATTTGTATATTGCATATCTCGGTGAAGGACAGAATACAACTAATCTTGCGGATGATTTTGACTATGGAACCTCATATTTCTGGAGAGTTGTTCCAACTACATTAACACCAACCCGAGACGTTCGTGATGATGCAGTAGACTGTCCAATCTGGGTATTTACAACAGTTGATAACGAACTTCCAATAGCAGAAGCCGGACCGAATCAGACAGTTGATGAAGGTACTTTAGTTAATCTTGATGGTAGTGCATCATCTGATCCAGAAGGTGCAACACTGGTATATAACTGGTATGCATTATCGGGAGATGTTACACTGGTTGATGACAATACTGCTACACCATCCTTTACAGCTCCAGACGTGGACATAGAAACAATTTATCCAATCGTATTACGTGTTAATGATGGTGTTATGCGAGAATGGTCTTTACCTGATACAACATATATCACAGTAAATAATACTGATATACCAGATTTACCACCTGTGGCAGATGCTGGACCTGATCAAACTGTTGATGAAGGTGATATGGTTACTCTTGATGGTAGTGGTTCTTTTGATCCTGAAGAGGCACCATTGGTTTATAACTGGTATGCACTTTCTCCTGATATTACATTGATAGATGAGCATACTGTTTCTCCATCATTTGAAGCACCAGAGGTGCAAGAAGAAACGATATATTCAATTGTTTTAACAGTTAGTGATCAAATTTTCGGTCGATTAGTTTCTGATCCTGATACAGTTGATATTACTGTTCGTCAGGTAAATCAAGCACCGGTAGCAGAAGCTGGTGAAGATCAGATTGTTCCGGAACTTTCTTTAGTAACACTTGATGGCTCTGGCTCCTATGATCCAGACGAATTAGATACAATTAGCTATCAATGGTATGCGCCAGTTGGCATAACATTAATTGGTGATGATACTCCAGCACCAACCTTTACAGCTCCTGATGTTGATGACGATACAATATTAGATATCGTATTAGTTGTTGATGATATGAATGGTATGAGAGTAGTATCAGATCCTGATACGGTTCAAATTACCGTTCTTAATGATACAACCAGTCCTAATCCTACTTGTGCAATAAATCCTACACCTGCTGATATGGCTGTAGATGTTGCGTTGGATGCAGATCTTGGTTGGGATTACTATCATGATTCAGCTTATTCGATACCTGCAGGATTCTGGTTGTATCTGGATAATGATGCTGAGATTGGAACACCTGCTCTTAACGCCTGGATTAATGAGATTCATTATGATAATGCCGGAACTGATAGCAATGAGATGGTAGAAGTAGTTATCGAAAATGCAGAATCTTATGCACTAAGCGATTTTGTACTTACTTTCTATAATGGGAATGGTGGGACATCATATAAGACAGAAAGCCTTGATACATTCACTCAAGGAGTCTCAAGTGATGGTTATACATTCTTCTCAAAAGTTATCAATGGTATTCAAAACGGCGCACCCGATGGATTAGCTCTTGTTTATCAAGGTACAGTTGTCGAAGGGCAATTCTTAAGTTATGAAGGATCATTGACAGCTACTGATGGACCAGCTACTGGTCTTACTTCAACAGATATTGGCGTTTCGGAAGGCAGTTCTGCCTTGATTGGTGAGTCACTGCAATTAGGTGGTATTGGTATAGAATATAATGATTTCTATTGGCAGGAAGCTTCTGCGGAAACACCTGGTTTAAACAATAATAATCAATTTGTTGCCTTTAATTCAGGTGAATATGTAGCTTATGATACTGATGGAACTTATACCTATGATCTTTTACCTAATCTTAATTATGGAACTACATATTATTGGACAGTAATTCCGACTACTTTGACTCCTGAAGTAGGGGAAAGAGGTGATGCTACTGATTGTCCTGTATGGAGTTTTACAACTATAGAAAATCAGTTACCAGTTGCAGAAGCTGGAGAAAATCAATCAGTGGATGAAAACACAGTAGTTAATCTTGATGGTAGTGCTTCTTATGATCCAGAAGGTGAACCTCTTACCTATAACTGGTATGCTTTAGATTGGTTTATTGATCTGGAAAATGCTGATACAGTTAACCCAAGCTTTACAGCACCAGAGGTTGACAGTACCGAGATATTCCCAATTGTACTTGAGGTTAGTGATGGTGTAATGCGAGCATGGTCTGCTCCTGACACCGTATATATAACCGTAAATAATACAGAAATACCTAATGAAGCTCCATTGGCAATTGCCGGACCTGATTTCTCTCTGGATGAAGGAACCGCGGGCATGTTGGATGGTACAGCATCTTATGATATGGATGGTGATACGCTTACCTATCTCTGGACGGGAGCTATAACATTAGATGATGCAACTTCAGCTACACCGAATTTCACAGCACCGATGGTAGAGGAAGATACGATTTATGAATTTGTTCTGGTTGTTAATGATGGTATAGAAGATTCAGCACCTGATACTGTTGATGTTACCGTATTACAGGTTAATCAACCACCAGTTGCAGAAGCTGGAGATGATCAGACAGTTCCTGAACTTTCTGTTGTTAACCTGGATGGATCAGCGTCTTATGATCCTGATGAATTAGATATGATTACCTATAGTTGGACAGCTCCAGCTGAGATAACATTGATCGGTGCCGACACAGTAACTCCAAGCTTCACAGCTCCTGATGTTGATGATGATACTGTCTTTGATATCGTATTGGTAGTTGATGATATGAATGGCATGAGAGTTCAGTCAGATCCTGATACAGTGCATATTACAGTGATTAATGATACCACGATTCTTGATCCAAACTGTGCAATTAATCCAACCCCGGTAGATATGGCTATGGATGTGGCTTTGGATACAGATCTTGGTTGGGATTTCTATCTTGAAACAGATTACACAGCACCAAGTGGATTCAGAGTAGGTATGGATAATGATCCTGATTTCGGTAGTCCTGATATGAATGCCTGGATTAATGAAATCCATTATGATAATGCCAGTAGTGATGTTGGAGAAATGGTTGAGGTTGTTATCGAAAATGCAGCCCTTTACACATTAAGTGATTTCAGTGTTTATAAGTATAATGGTAATAATGGAACATCCTATGGTGATAACAGTTTGGATGAATTCACCGTTGGAGCAACTGTTAATGGTTACACCTTCTATTACTTTACTTATCCATCAAATGGATTACAGAATGGTGCGCCTGATGGGTTAGCACTCAGTTATCAGGGTACATTAGTGGAAGGACAATTCCTCAGTTATGAAGGAACAATGACAGGAAGTGGTGGTCCAGCTGATGGCATAGCTTCTGTTGATATTGGTGTAACAGAACATGGTGGCGTTCAGATCGGCGAATCACTTCAGTTAGGTGGCATCGGTGCAGAATATAATGATTTCTACTGGCAGGATGCTACTGCAGAAACACCTGGAGCTATCAATAATAATCAGACTCTGGAAATGTTCATGTATGATTATGCCGGTTATACTGGTGATGGAACATACAGCTATGATATACCTGTAGACCTTGCTTATGGAACAACCTATTACTGGCAGATAATTCCAACCACAATGACATCACGTGATGATGCTACTGATTGTCCGGTTTGGAGTTTTACAACAATAGAAAATCAGTTACCAGTGGCAGAAGCTGGTGCAGATCAAACCGTGGATGAAAACACCGTAGTTAACCTTGATGGTAGTGCTTCTTATGATCCCGAAGGTGCAACACTTACCTATAACTGGTATGCGTTGGATTGGTTCATTGATCTGGAAAATGCTGATACGGCAACACCAAGCTTTACAGCACCTGAGGTTGACAGTACTGAGATATTCCCAATTGTTCTTGAGGTTAGTGATGGTGTGATGCGAGCATGGTCTGCTCCTGACACCGTATATATAACAGTTAATAATGTAATAATAAATGTAGCACCGGTAGCAGATGCCGGTGATGATCAGATTGTACCTGAAGGTACAGTTGTAACATTAGATGGTAGTGGTTCTTATGATCCTAATGATGATCCAATAACATATCTCTGGACGGGACCAATTGCACTTGATGATGCTACGGTAATAAATCCAACCTTTACAGCACCAGATGTAACAGTTGATACCGATTATGAATTTGTATTGGTTGTTAATGATGGTGAATTTGATTCCATAGCAGATACAATGGTTGTTACGGTTGAATTTGTTAATCAACTTCCTGTAGCTGATGCTGGTGAAGATCAGGTTGTACCGGAAGGAACATTGGTTACACTTGATGGTAGTGGCTCTGTTGATCCTGATGGCTTTACTTTAAGCTATCTCTGGACTGCTCCAGCAGGTATTACTTTAAGTGATCCGACGGCGGTTAATCCAACCTTTACTGCACCGGATGTTACCATGGATACAGATTATGAATTCACGCTGGTTGTTAATGATGGTTATATGACACGTGAGGTTTCAGCGCCTGATATGGTGACTATTACCGTACTATTTGTTAATCTACCTCCAGTAGCTGATGCAGGTATGGATCAAGTAGTTCCAGAAGGTTCTTTCGTTACTCTTGATGGTAGTGGCTCCAGTGATCCTGATGGCCAAGCATTGAGCTATATGTGGACAGCTCCGACAGGTGTTACTTTGAGTGATCCGACGGCGGTTAATCCAACCTTTACTGCACCAGACGTAACAGAAAATACAGATTACACATTCAGTTTAGTTGTTGATGATAGTTATGGTGTAAGAGATCTATCAATGGCTGATGAGGTAGTCATTACAGTTGAATTTATTAATCAGCTTCCTGTAGCAGATGCAGGTGATGATATGAATGTAGCTGAGGGCGTTGTTGTTACCCTTGATGGTAGTGATTCCTATGATCCTGATGGTCAGGATTTAACCTATATGTGGACTGCTCCTGCAGGTATCACATTAGATGATGTTACCGCTGTTATGCCAACCTTTACAGCACCGGATGTAACCGAAAATACAGACTTTACATTTGAGCTTGTAGTTGATGATGGCTATTATCCTGTAAGCAGAGAAACATCAGCTCCAGATTATGTAACCATTACAGTTCTCTTTGATAATCAGGTTCCTGTTGCGGATGCTGGTGATGATCAGGTTGTTAATGAGGGTGATCTGGTAACACTCGATGGTAGTGGTTCTTATGATCCTGATGGTCAGATGATATCCTATATGTGGACAGCTCCTGCTGGTATTACACTTGATGATCCAACTGCTGTAATGCCAACATTTACAGCACCAGAAGTGATGTCTGAAACAGATTATGAATTCATGCTGGTTGTTAATGATGATCCTGCAAGCAGAGTTGAATCAATGCCGGATTATGTGACAATTACAGTAAACAATATCAATCATGCACCGATTGCAGATGCAGGTGCAGATTTCTCAATAGATGAGAATATGATGGTAACACTTGATGGCTCTGCATCCTATGATCCTGATGGCGATGCTATCATGTACAATTGGATGGCTCCTGCAGGCATTAGTTTAAGTGATCCGACTGTGGTTAATCCAACCTTTATGGCACCAGATGTAACAGAGGATACAGAATTAGTTTTCAGTTTAACTGTTAATGATGGTCAGATCAGAATTGATTCTGTTCCTGATGAAGTTGTTGTGACTATTCTCTTTGTTAATCAGGCTCCAATAGCAGATGCGGGTGAGGATTTCTCTGCAGATGAGAACACAATGGTAATGCTTGATGGTACAGAATCTTATGATCCTGATGGTCAGGCGTTAACCTATATGTGGACAGCACCAGCTGGAATCACGTTGGATGATCCAACCTCTGCAACACCTGGCTTTACAACACCTGATGTTTCTGTTGATACCGAATACACATTCTCTCTTGTAGTAGATGATGGTGCGGGTACACGAATGGCTTCTGAACCTGATGAAGTAATTGTAACAGTTGAATTTGTTAATCAGGTTCCTGTTGCAGATGCAGGTGATGATGTGACCGTGACAGAAGGTGATTTAGTAACATTGGATGGTAGTGGCTCTTATGATCCTGATGGCGATGCAATTACCTATCATTGGATTGCACCAGCAATGATTACATTAGATGATCCTTATGCTGTTAATCCAAGCTTTACTGCTCCAAATGTTTATCAGGAGACAGATTTCAACTTCACACTTGTTGTGGATGATGGGCGCGGATTAAACAGAGATGAAGCGCAAGATCAGGTTGTTGTTACTGTGATGAATTTCATCTATCCGTATCCTGTATGTGCAGAGACACCTATTCCATTTGATGGGGAAGAGGATGTTGAACTTGATGCAGAGATTGGATGGAGTTATTATCATGATGAGGATTATAGCGAACCGGTTGAATTCAAGGTTCTGATGGCTTATGATGAAGATATGACAGCTCCATTTATTGGTTATGTTGATTATGAAGGAGAGGGTGAATATCTGATGGCTCATCCTGGTCCTGATTTCGATTATGAAACAGAATATTTCTGGCAGGTTATTCCAGTATCAGAAACAGAAAGAGATGATGCTGTTGACTGTCCTGTATGGAGTTTCTCAACTATCGAAAGACCTACATTTGAGGTATCAGGTTATGTAGGAGTAGAAGCAATTGTAGATCTTGGTGATGGATATGAATCGGATAATGATGGTTTCTATGAAATTATCGTATACGCAGGTGACGATCTGACTCTTACACCTGATTTAGATGGCTGGGACTTTGATCCTGTAAGTGTGACATTTACAAATATCCAAGAAGACATTGTTCAGAACTTCTCAGCAGAGATCTGGTGTCCAGGTGCTCCTACCAATGGATTACCTGTTGGTGAAGGTATTCTTATCGAGGTTGAAGAACTCAGCTGGGATGCTCCGGAAGAGGGATATCCTCCTAACAGATACTTCCTGACTATGTCTGATCATTCAAACTACATGAATCCAATTCTGGATGCAGTCGAGGTAACAGATGTAAATTACTCACTGGCAGAGATTGATCTTGATTATGCAACTACCTATTATATCATGGTTGTTGCAAATTATCTACCTGAGGCAGGTAGCGAAGATGGATGTGATGGACCAGCGCTGGAATGGAACTTTACAACAGTTCCCGAAACAGGTGTTGGTGACGATATACCAGTAAATGTAACACGTTTAATTGGTAACTATCCTAATCCATTTAATCCACAGACAACGATCAGCTTCGTAATCAAAGAGGGAGATAATGGTCGCTTAACAATCTTCAACTCTAAGGGTCAGGTAGTTGAGACTAAGGACTTCGGCTCAGGTATTCATGAATATATCTGGAATGCAGAGGACAATGCATCGGGTGTATATTTCTACACCTTAGAATCTAAGAAATTAAGTAAAACTAAGAAGATGATTCTATTGAAATAGGATTATTGATTAGAGTAAGATAATGAAAAACTCCCGGATAGAATCCGGGAGTTTTTTTATGAAAAATCAAGAAATATAAATTGTAATTAAATTTATCGACGTGTTAAATTAGTGGTAAATTGTGTCGGTATTGTGATGTGTAATGATTTGATGTTAAAGAAGTTAAAATATCCAAGAAATTGAGATAACAACTAAGAGAAAATCAGTAATCTGATGAAGATGCAAAAAAAATCAATTAAGAAATAGATTCATCTTTACCCTTTGGAAAAAAATAGATCCAGTACCATCAAACTTAAGCCTGTGTAGTTATCAAGATCACCAAAACGATCTTCAATGCTTTTTACAAGCGCGTTGAGGTAATTCTTATCAATCTTCAGCATAATCAATTTACTGTAGGGATTTTTTTCACCTGTGAAATTGAAGAATCCCATGAAAAGCGGTACTTTGGATAGGAGATTTTCCATCTGTTGGGTTTCTATTATGGTTGTGTCTTGAATACCAAATTCAAGGAATATTTCAGTAATATCTTCAACGATGGAAACATCTTTTATAACCATAAGCATCAACTTACTGCGACCCTTTGTTTTGATATGAAGATCATGTTCGGAGTTGCGGAGAAATTCTTCGTAGAGAGCTATCTTAGAGGATGCATTTAACAGTGATTCCTGGATGCCGGATTCTTTTAGCACAGAAGAAACCTTGGCAAGTAGTTGAAGATGGCCAGAACGATCTTTTTCAGGACCAAGGATAACAACAAAGATTTTTACCTTTTTTTTATCCATTGCATCGAAATGTACACCGCTTGAGCTTGTGGCTAATCCGAGAACAAATTCAGTCAATCCCTTCAATTGACAATGTGGGATAGCAATACCTTTACCAAAGCCTGTAGAACCAACATCTTCACGCTGTTTCAAAGCCTGATAGACGACGTCTTCATTAATATCCTGTAATGCTTTGGCGTTCTTCATTAATTGTGCCAATTTTCTTAATGCACTATCTTTATCACCTGCTTTAAAATCAGGATTACAGCATTCAAGGTGAAGTGTTTTAGATATATCCATAATTATCTCCTTTTGAGGTTTTTAAGGATAGCCATTTTTGCTAAAGGGGGACCAATCAGTTCGTTAAAGAAAACAGACATCAAAACAATATTTATCATTTTAGCTATATTGACTTGGATTGCTGCCGAGGCATTGGTGACAATTGGTGAGCCCTGGACAAAGAGGACCAATCCAATAGCAACGCCAGCTTGAGGTAGAAGACTTAAACCCAGGTATTTTTGTATGGGTTTTGGAAGCTTCAACGCAGCTGATCCAAAGAATATCCCAAAATATTTACCCAATGCTCTTAAGAGGATAAACGATAGCCCTGCAATAAGAACAGAGGTATCTTTGAATACTGCCAGATCTAACTCGGCACCGGCAATTGCAAAGAATATTGCGTATAGGGGAGATGTCATTGGCTCAAGGGAATGAAGTATTCTGATATTCTTCTTACTGAGATTGATCAGGAGCATACCAACCGTCATATTTGCAATGAGCGGGGAAAGATTAAGACTGATAGATATAGATGTGGATAGAAACAATAATCCCAGAGTGACGATCTTTATTTCGTTTGGATTACGTTTATTTTTCACGCTGTAATGAATGAGTAAACCACCGCAGATACCAATGATAAGCGAGTAGAATATTTCTAAGAGAGCATGAATTATTGCGTGACTCATATGAACATCATTACCAGAGATCATGGAGCCTGAAAGCGCAAAAGCGAGTGAGAAAAGGATTACTGTTCCAGCATCATCCAGGGCAACTATACCATAAAGATAATCGACAAATTCGCCCCGGGCTTTTAACTTCTCAACAATCACAACTGTAGCAGCAGGTGCAGTTGCGGCTGCAATAGCACCAAGTATAAAAGCAACAAAGTTGGGTAGGCGTAATAGAAGTAAACCGAAGGATACCAGTAAAAAAGTCAGAAACATCTGCATAAGAGTAAGAAAAACGATTTTTTTACCATACAAGCGTAATTTGAAAAACGAGAACTCACCCCCGATGATAACAGCAATAAATGAGAGGGTTATTTCTGAAAGGATTGTAAGAATCTCGAGGTTCTCATGACCAATCAATTTTAATCCCGAGCTTCCGACCAAAATACCTGCTAAAATATAACCTGTGATTGCCGGTAATTTTATTTTCTCCGACAGTTGTCCAAGGATATATCCCATAATGAGAAGTAAACCAGCACTGAAAATTATGTGATGGGCAAAATAATTCTCGATAATCTCCAATAAATTTATCATAAACTCAATTATCAGTTATTCTCTAGAATTTGTCTAACTTTTTTCTTGTCCTTGTATTTACCAAAGAGAGCCATCAGCTTAAGACGCATCTTTGGACCACGCAGGTCTTCTCCCAGGATGACCCCAATGTCCTTTAGATATTTACCGCCACCGATATATCCGTATTCCGGTAAAACGCGTCCTGTATGTGTTCTAGATGTAACAACAACAAGGAGCCCCGCGCTCATTGCTCGTTCTACTGCAGGTACAATTTGTTTAGGGATGTTACCCCGACCGAAGGCTTCAATTACGATAGCTTTCGCTTTTTTTTCTATAGAGCAGTTGATATATCTGTCATCCATACCACTGGAGCATTTGATTAGATCAATGTTAGTATCAATGGAATCAGTGATAACCTTATCATAAACCTTCTGCTCTCGGTAGAAGATAACTTTATCAGGATCGATAATACCCAATAGACCGTAGGCTGGTGTTTCGAAAGTTTCTGTTTTACCTGTATCAGTTTTTACAACATCACGGGCACAATCAATTTCATCATTCATAACAACTAGAACACCCTTATTGTGGGATTCTTCTTCGCAGGCAACGCGTACAGATCCAACTGTATTACGAGGACCATCTAATCCAAGATCAGAACCGCTGCGCATAGCTGCTGTGATGATTACTGGCTTGTTTGTTTTCAGAACCAGATCCAGGAAATAGGCTGACTCTTCCAGCGTATCTGTTCCATGTGTGATAACAAAGCCATCATATTTATCAGCAGATTTATCAATGAATTTGGCCAGTTCCAGAATCCTGTCTGGAGTCATCCAGGGGCTGGGGATATTGGAGAATTCTTCTACATCAATGCTGGCGATCTCTTTTATCAAAGGAAAAGAGCGGAGCATCTTCACAAAATCATCAGAAGGAACAATCCCGGATGGGAAATCATTTTTCATGGCGATTGTACCACCAGTTGTTATAATTAATATCTTCTTTTTCATATCTACCTCGAAGAAAAAGAAAAAGTTGGCTTAATACTGTCAAGCATAGAAATCAAAGGAAATTGAGGGGATGATAATTTGCAGAAGGTATATGAATAATCAGGAAAATTGCACAAAATTCTTGACACTAAAAGCCAGATAAAAAGGTTGTACTTTACATGTGCGCCCGTGGCTCAATTGGATAGAGCACTTGACTACGGATCAGGGGGTTAGGGGTTCGAATCCTCTCGGGCGTGCCATTTTTTATTATACCGCAATGATTTAATTGTGCTTAGAAAAATCCAGATTGTCCATAAACGTGTAAAATTGTAATTTAGCTTAGTTCGCCAATCACCATTAATGGAATTTTTTGAAACATTATTATTGACTGTTAAAATAAATAAAAATAGTAAATGCAATTATGAAAATCAACGTAATAGGTTCAAGTGGAAGTGGAAAAACCACCTTTGGGAAAAGAATTGCCAAAGCCTTGGATATGCCCTTTATCGAATTGGATGCAATATTCTGGAAACCTGGTTGGCAACAATCCAGTGATGATGAGTTTTATCCAAAGATAGAAGCAGCTTTAAGCCAAGATACCTGGGTTTTGGATGGCAACTATAGTAGATCAATTCCAATAAAATGGCGGGATGTAGATTTGGTGGTTTTTGTTGATCTTAGTTTTTTAAGAACGATCTACCAGGCAACAAAACGTGCTGTGTCTCGTATAATATCTAAAGAGGAGCTTTGGGAAGGTACCGGAAACAGGGAATC